>JAKQAH010000147.1 GCA_029568545.1 Candidatus Omnitrophota bacterium | reverse complement strand
CGGGAGAATCCCGCCGTTACGAAAATAGTCAATTTCCACCGGCGTATCCAACCGGGCGCGGCATGTGAACCTTCGCTCGTCTTTGCCGGACCGGGCAACAACTTCAATTTCCTGTCGCGGCTTGAGACTTTCATTAATACCGAAAAAATCAAAGATTTCATCGCCTTTCAATCCCAACGACACGGTTGATTCGCCCGGCATAAACTCCAGCGGCAGAACACCCATGCCGGCAAGATTGCTGCGATGGATGCGCTCGTAACTTTGCGCGATAACGGCCCGGACACCTAACAGGGCCGTTCCTTTTGCCGCCCAATCCCGGCTTGAACCGGTACCATATTCTTTTCCAGCCAGTATAATCAGGGGAATATGCTCTTTCTTATACAGCAGAGACGCCTCATAAATACTCATTTTTTCTTTGCTGGGAAAATGAACGGTCCATGATCCTTCCGTTCCCGGCGCCAATTGATTGCGCAAACGGATATTTGCGAAAGTCCCGCGCGTCATAACGCGGTCGTTGCCGCGGCGCGCCCCATAGCTGTTAAAATCCCCTGGACGAACTCCTTGCGCAATCAAATACCGTCCTGCGGACGAGTCTTTCGCGAAACTTCCCGCCGGAGAAATATGGTCCGTCGTAACCGAGTCTCCCACCATAACAAGCACCCGAGCATTGCCTATCCCTCGAATCTTATCTGGCTCTTTCTTCATATCGATAAAAAATGGGGGCTCCTGAATATACGTACTTTTTTCGTTCCAGCCGTATAAATCAGATTTGGTTCCTTTGATCGCATTCCAATTTTTATTGCCTCGATCGATTTTTTTATAGCGCTTGCGAAACGCTTTGGCCGTCACATGTTTCTTGATAACCGCATCGATTTCCTTTTGGCTCGGCCAAACGTCAGTCAAAAAAACATCACGCCCGCTGCGATCCTTACCAATCGGCTCTTTTGTCAAATCAATAGCTATGGTGCCGGCTAATGCATAGGCAATGACCAGAGGCGGACTGGCAAGATAGTTCACCTTTGTATGGGGATTCACGCGCCCCTCAAAATTGCGGTTTCCGCTTAAGACGCTCGCAACGACCAATCGGCTTTTTTTAACGGCATTCACGACCGGTTCCGGCAATGGTCCGCTGTTCCCGATACACGTCGTACAACCGTAACCGACAATATGGAACTTCAATGCTTGAAGATATCTCATAAGGCCCGAAGCCATCAAATATTCTTCAACAACCTGAGATCCGGGCGCAAGACTTGTCTTAATATGATCTTTTATTTTAAGTCCGCGTTCGACGGCTTTTTTCGCCAATAAACCGGCCGCAATCAAAACAGACGGGTTTGAGGTGTTCGTGCAGCTTGTAATCGCCGCAATCACAACAGCGCCGTGGGTAATTCGATGCCGGTTTTTGTTCGGGACGACCGCGGAATTGTGAAGCTCGTTTTCCGGAATCCCGAACCCACGCTCATTAATCGGCCGAGATAAATCTTTTTGAAAAGAATATTTTAAATCCGCAAGAGAAATACGGTCTTGCGGCCTCTTGGGCCCAGCTAAGCAGGGTATAACATCAGAGAGATCAAGCGTTAGCGTATCAGTATATTCGGGGCTTTCCCCTGCCCCGCCGTAGAACATTCCTTGTTCTTTCATATACGCTTCGACCAAGGCGACTTCCGAATCCGATCGGCCTGTCAATCGGTAATAACGAAGCGTTTGATCGTCCACAGGGAACAGCCCAACCGTCGCGCCGTATTCCGGCGCCATATTCGAAACCGTCGCGCGGTCTGGAAGGCTCAGATGCTTTATGCCTTCCCCAAAAAATTCCACAAATTTCCCAACAACGCCTTTTTTGCGCAGCCTTTCCGTGATGGTCAGAACCATATCGGTTGCCGTAATTCCTTCGCGCATTTTTCCCGTCAGTTTAAAACCAATCACTTCCGGAATAAGCATATTGATCGGTTCGCCGAGCATCACGGCTTCGGCTTCAATGCCGCCAACGCCCCAGCCGAGAATTCCCAATCCATTGATCATGGTCGTATGGCTATCCGTTCCGACTAAGCTGTCGGGATAGGCGATCGTCGTATTGTTCGCTTTTTTCGTGAGGATGCCTTTCGCCAGATATTCCAAATTCACTTGATGGACAATGCCTGTTGCCGGCGGAACGACACGAAAATTCTTGAATGCGTTCTGGCCCCATTTTAAGAATTCATACCGCTCCTTATTGCGCTTGAATTCCAGCTCCACATTTTTGCTCATTGCACCCGCCGTGCCAAAGGCATCGACCTGCACCGAGTGGTCAATGACAAGGTCGCAAGGAACTTGGGGATTGATTTTGCGGTAATCGCCACCGAGGCGCTTGAGGCCCGATCGCATGGCCGCAAGATCGACCACGCATGGCACCCCGGTAAAATCCTGCAAAATCACGCGCCCCGGTTTGAATCCGATCTCTTGCGTCGTGCTCATGCGGGCAGACCATTGAAGAAGCTTCTGTATATCGTGGCCCGTGATCTGGTAATTGTCGCAATTCCGGACAGCGCTCTCAAGAAGAATTTTTATGGAAAAGGGCAGTTTATGAGGATTCCCCCACCCCAGGGCTTCCAATTTGGAAAGCTTAAAGATCGTGTAGGATTTATTTTTGACCTTTAACGTCGTTTTGACCGAAGTTGGATCAAATGGCGTATTCATAGCGATCATCCCGTCAAGTCGTTCGTACAACCCGTCACAATTACGCTGTATTATATAGAAAGCGACTTTGCGCGTCAACATGGCATTTCAGATTTAAGATCCGAAAAACCGTGTTTTCAGCGCAAAATAAAAATATGCCTTGAAATTGTCCGGGCCAACGAGTAGTATAATGTTCAGATCATCTTGACAATACAAAAAATCGTTTATATACTCCTTACTAACATCGAACCAATAATCCATAGGAGGTTTTCATGGCTCATGTCGTAACCGAACCCTGCGTAAAATGCAAATATACCGATTGCGTCACTGTTTGCCCGGTCGACTGTTTTCACGAAGATGCGGAAATGCTCGTTATTGACCCGGAAGTCTGCATCGATTGCGGCGCCTGCGTTCCGGAATGCCCGGTCCAGGCTATCCACGTCGCCGCAGATGTTCCGGAGCAAT
>JAKQAH010000137.1 GCA_029568545.1 Candidatus Omnitrophota bacterium | reverse complement strand
GTTCACGAGGCGGTCGCCGATCCAGATATCCCCCGCGCTGGCTTCCTCAAGCCCGGCGATCATGCGCAATGTGGTCGTTTTCCCGCACCCGGAAGGTCCGACGAGAACGACGAATTCTTTATTCTCGATCCCCAAGCTGAGGTTGTCAACGGCTTTAACGCCGCCCTTGTATGTCTTGGTGACCTCTTTGAGGCGTATCTGTGCCATAGGCCCGTGGAATCCTTAAAAGTGTTTTATGCCGGCTGGTGAGCGGCATATCCGATGATTTGATCGACGGTCTTCTTGAGTTCTTTGCGCTGGACAATCATATCGATGAGCCCATGGGCCAAAAGAAACTCGGATTTCTGGAACCCTTCGGGAAGTTTCTGGCGGATGGTCTGCTCGATCACCCTCGGCCCCGTAAACCCGATGAGCGCTTTCGGCTCGGCGATGATCACATCCCCGATGCCGGCAAAGGAGGCCATGACCCCGGCCATCGTCGGGTCCGTCAAAACCGATATATGAAGAAGCCTCGCCTCGTGATGTTTGGCCAAAGCAGCGCATGTCTTAGCCATCTGCATGAGAGAAAAAACACCCTCGTACATTCTCGCGCCGCCACCGGATCCCGAGACGATCACAATCGGCAATTTATTTTCTGTCGCAAACTCGACAGCGCGGGTGATCTTTTCTCCGACCACCGATCCCATGGATCCCATAATGAACCGGGAATCCGTGACAGCTATAACGACGGGTCTCCCGCTGATTTTGCCCGTTCCGGTAATGACCGCATCCTTCAATCCCGTCTGGTTCTGGTCATTCCGCAGCTTCTCGCGGTATGTTTTGGGGCCTTTGAATTTTAGAGGATCGCCAGATATCAAACCGGCATCCATCTCCCGGAACGTGCCCTCATCGATCAAAAGATCGATCCTCCGGTGAGCGATCAGAGGAAGATGAAAATTGCATTTAGGGCAGACATTGAAATTATCCAAGAGCTCTTTTTTATAGGTGGGCGCTTCGCACTCCGGGCATTTGCTCCACAGTCCTGCGGGGATGTCTTTTTTTTTGACCTTAACAAGCGTGTATTTTTTTCTTCCGAAGAGCGACATAATGAAAATCCGAAAAACATCCTCTTATGGAACTAAAAGCCAGACTCAGTCCATCTTGTAAACGGTCAAACCCGAGAGAACTTTCGGGTAAAAATAAGTTGTTTTGGGCGGCATCCGTTCGCCGTTCAAGGCTACGGCCTTGAGCTGGGAGATCTTGACGGGATTCATCACAAAGCCTGCCTCCGCTTCGTTTGCGTCCACCATGCCCATCACTTGGTCCAGGTCTTTCGTAAAAATGATATCCTCGGATTTGACCCCCATGCGGTCGAACAAAAAGGATTTCAGGATAGCCGCATCCAGATTCTTATACTCTTTGGACCCTTCTTTTACGTATTCGTCGATCAGCAATCTGTTTTTTAGGCGCAGCAGCTTGGTGCCTTCGCGCGTATAGAGGCCGAATGCGTGCTCATTGCGCCCGGCCTGGGCAAGGACGACCAGCAAGTCATCCTTCTTTTTGATTGTGTCGATCCGGAAGAACTCACCCAAGGCGCCGCTGGAACATGAGAATTTCTTGACAATACGGTGCATGGGAAAGATCTTAAGATCTTCTGAATCCATATTCGTAAAATACGTCATCACATAGTTGAACGGCTCCGCTCCGCTGCTACCACCGGCCATACGGCTTAGCTGTTTGGCGCGATAGTCCAATGCGACTTTATAGCGATGGTGGCCATCCGCAATAAATAGATGCTGGTCCGCCAGCGTCGCGCTGATCTCTGCGATCAATCCGGAATGCTCAAGCCTCCAGAGCTGATGATGCACATGGTCGTTATCCTCAATATCGATGACTGGTTCGGTGGTCGCCACATGCTTCGTAAAGATCTTCTCAATCTTCCGATATTTATCGGAATAACAGACAAAAATGGAGCTTAAGTCCGACTCAAGGCTCTCGCAGAGCTTGAAACGATCATCGACGGCCTTGGCATGCGTGTTCTCGTGGGGATAAACCCGCGAACCTTTTTCATCTTCCAGCTCCATCAGCGATATGAACCCGATGCGCGAATACTTTTGCCCCATGATCTTATAATCCTGCTTATAAAAATAGATGCAGGGGCTTTCATCCTGGATCATGATGCCTTCTTTGAGCCAATTTAGGAAGGTTTCGTTCGCGCGCGTATACTTGTTATGGGTCGCATCGTCATTGGGCATATCGCGGCCAAGATCGATGTGCGTGAAATTGTAGGGGCTGAGATCGTGCAGAAAATCCCGCTCTTCCGCGGAGATCACATCATAAGGCGGAGAAACAACTTTCGAAAGATCAGCGATCTTGTCTAAATTGTAGTAAACAGCTTTGAACGGTTTGATGCCTGCCATAGAATCTCTTTGTTTTATTTCTTCCTGAGACGCGCAGCAAACAACAGATAAATATATCCCCCGGCACCCCCGCCAATCGTATCCGCAATTAAATCAAAAGCTTCGGCGCTTCTTCCTGGAACAAACGACTGATGAAATTCATCGCTTATGCCATAAACAAATGCCCCTAAAAGAACCAGGCCGAACAGCAGTTGCCAGGGAACAGATTTTTTCGTTTGATCAACAGCCCGCGCCAGCAAAAACCCAAAAGGCATATAGGCCAACAGGTGTAAAACAGCGTCAAAATGTAGTTGGGGCATCGGCGTCTTTACATGAGGCTGAGACGATACCCAAAAGATAATACCAGAGTAAAGAATGGCTGGAAACCAAAATTTAAAGAATTTCGACCAACCTGAATTGTCCATGATGAAGGCGCCTAGCCTGTTCTTTTTAATCCGCTTTTTTCTTTGAGGATGAGCTTTGGGCTGATTTTGACGGGGCATTCTCCGAGGCCGGACAAGCGCAGGAGCATCCTGATCCGCAGGAGGGTATTTCCTTTTTCTTGTAGTCGGTTTCGTAAAATCCACTACCTTTGAAGATAATCCCGGTGCCGGCCCCGATCAACCGGTGAAGTTTATTTTTGCCGCAGGCCGGACATTTCTTCAATTTTTTATCAAGCATCGATTGCATGATCTCGAAACTATGATGACAGGCATCGCATTGATATTGGTATGTCGGCATAAGATATCCTTTGTTTATTTGAAAACTTTCTTTATTTTGTCCCTTAACGAATCACCGGGCGAAAGGATCTTTTCCCCGCTGATCTTCGCGAATTGCTCCAAGAGGTCCCGCTGTTCAGCCGTCAATTTTTTGGGAACCTCAATCATCACTTTTACGTATTGCTCCCCCTGATATCCGCCCCTGAGGCTCGGCATACCTTTTCCTTTGAGGCGGAATACTTTTCCGCTTTGCGTCCCAGGAGGGATCTTCATTTCAACGCTGCCATCCATCGTCGGAACAGACACATCTCCGCCCAAAGCCGCAACCACAAAACTCAGCGGCAATTGCATATAAATATCGTTTTCCTCGCGCTGAAAAATCTCATGCGGCAAAACATGGATATAAAGATACAGGTCTCCCGGGCCCGCTTTGCCCACTTCTCCCTCTCCGCTCACGCGCAGACGGGAATTGTTATCGACGCCCGGAGGGATATTGACATCGATCGTCCGCGTCACGCGATTGACCCCCCGGCCCTGGCATTTCGGGCAGGGCTCGGTAATCGTCTGGCCTCGCCCGTTGCAGGCGGAACATGTCTGCTGCATGGAAAAGAACCCGCTGGACATCACAACCTGGCCTCGCCCGCCGCACGCATCGCATCTTTTGAGAGCTGTTCCGGATTTTGCGCCGTTCCCATCGCATTCCGTGCAATGTTCGTTGCGCGGGATCTTGACCTTCTTGCGGATCCCCGTATAGGCTTCTTGCAAAGTCACTTCCACTTCATATTGTATGTCGCGGCCCCGTCTGGCGCGGCTGGAAGACCTCCCTCCGCCGAAAATGTCAAAGCCTCCGCCGCCGCCAAAAAACTGGCTGAAAATATCTCCCAGCCCGCTCTCCCCGAAAATGCTGCTGAAATCGGCGCCTCGGAAAATATCATCGGCCGTATAGGTCTGATCAATGCCGGCATGCCCGTATTGATCGTACGTTGCCCGCTTCTTGGCATCCGAGAGGACGCCGTACGCCTCGGATATCTCCTTGAATTTCTCCGATGCCTCCGCCTTTTTATCTTCCGTCACGCGGTCCGGATGATATTTGAGCGCCATGGAACGATAGGCTTTCTTGATCTGAGCCAGCGTCGCGTCCTTGGCAACCCCTAAAACCTCGTAATAATCTTTTTTCATTATCTTCCCAGAAAGACAGAACGAGGGGCGCTGGATGTGGCCGATCCCGCCCCCCTCGTCAAGCCGCTATTTTTTATCATCTTCCGCTTTAAAATCAGCGTCGATAATATCTTCCTTATCCGCATCTTTTTTCTGCTCCCCAGCTTGCCGATGTCCGGGTTGCGGTCCGGCCTCCGTTTCCTGCACGCCGGGTTGCGGCCCTTGGCCGGCTGTTTGCTGAGCCGTAGTCGCTTTATAAACTTCCTCGGCCAATTTATGGCTCGCTTTTTGGAGAGATTCCGTGGCTTTTTTGATCTTATCCGCATCTTCGGTCTTGATCGCTTCCTTGAGATTGGCCACTTCTTTCTCAATATTCTCTTTTTCGCTGGCGGAGACCTTATCGCCATAATCCTTGACGGATTTTTCTGTCGCATAAACAATCGTGTTGGCCTGATTGATCATCTCGACTTTTTCTTTGCGCTTTTTATCTTCTTCCGCATATTTCTCGGCCTCCTTGACCATCTTCTCGATCTCCTGATCGGAAAGTTTGGTCGGGGCCGTGATGCGGATCGATTGCTCTTTGCCCGTTCCCTTATCTTTGGCGTGAACATGGACGATGCCGTTGGTGTCAATATCAAACGTAACCTCGATTTGAGGAACCCCGCGCGGAGCCGGAGGAATACCCACAAGGTCAAAACGACCAAGCTCAGTATTATCATTGGCCATTTGCCTCTCCCCCTGAAGAACGCGGATGGTCACGGCGGGCTGGTTATCGTCAGCCGTTGAGAAAACCTGACTTTTCTTAACGGGGATCGTGGTGTTACGCTCGATCAGTTTGGTAAAAACTCCGCCGAGCGTTTCAATGCCTAACGTCAACGGGGTGACATCAAGAAGCAGCACTTCTTTGGCCTCGCCCTTGATGATCCCGCTCTGGATCGCCGCTCCCAAAGCGACGCATTCCATAGGATCGACGCCGCCCTCGATCTTGTGGCCGACTTGATCCTCCACAAATTTCTGAACGCTGGGCATACGGGTTGGCCCGCCGACTAAGATCACGCGGTCCACCTTGACATCTTCCCCGGCTTTCGCTGAAGCGTCCTTAATGGCTTGAAGGATGGGTTGGCGGCAACGATCGATGATCGGCGCAACCAAACTTTCGAGTTTTGAGCGCTCAATCGTCAGATTCAGGTGTTTGGGGCCGCTGGCATCCGTCGTGATGAACGGAAGATTCACATCGGTCGAAACAGTGCTGGAGAGCTCGACCTTGGCTTTTTCCGCGGCTTCGCGCAGGCGCTGAAAGGCCATTTTGTCGTTTTTAAGATCAATGCCGGATTCTTTTTTGAACTCCCCGCAAATATAATCAATCAGGACATTGTCCATATCCGTGCCGCCGAGCTGATTATCCCCGCAAGTCGAAAGGACTTCGAACGTGGCGGCTTTGTGCTCTTCGTCCCATCCCATTTCCAGAATTGTTACGTCCAGCGTTCCTCCGCCGAAGTCAAAGACCATGATCTTCTGCTCTTTGCCGGCCTTGTCTAATCCGTAGGCCAAACACGCAGCCGTCGGCTCGTTGATGATGCGCAGCACTTTTAACCCGGCGATTTCCCCGGCATCTTTCGTCGCCTGCCTTTGGTTATCATTGAAATACGCCGGAACCGTGATCACGGCCTCTTGGACCGTATCTCCTAAATATTTCTCGGCATCCGCTTTGATCTTCTGGAGAATAAAGGCGCTGACTTGCTGTGGAGTGAATTCCTTGCCTTTGATTTTAAATTTATGATCCGTCCCCATTTTGCGCTTGGCGGCGTAAATGGTGCCTTCCGAATTGATTGGCGCTTGCCGTCGGGCGGGCTCGCCGACCAACCGTTGACCGTCTTTGGTGAAAGCGACGAACGACGGGAACGCCTTCCCGGAAGCCACACCGGCCCCTTCTGCCGACGGAATAATGACAGGACGGCCCCCTTCCATGACGGCGGCCGCCGAATTCGATGTTCCTAAATCAATCCCAATTGCTTTTGCCATTTTCGATCCCTCCTTCACTTAAGCCGAATATCTTCCAGACTATGATTGAATATTTCTCCTATTGTTTCTTTTTGGCAACTTTAACCTTGGCCGTTCTTACCACTTTCTCGCCGAGGCGATATCCTTTTTGGAACTCTTCCATAATCATGCCGTCATCCAGCTTGTCCGTTTCTTCCTGCATCAACACTTCATGGCAGTGCGGATCGAACATTTTTCCCTGAGTATCGATCGGGGTCACGCCGTTGCTTTTCATCATCTCATGCACATGCGCCATGACCATTTCTATCCCCTTTAAAAAGGCCGTATAATCCTGATGATGGGCTTTCGCCGCCTCAACAGAACGCTCGAGATTGTCCAGGATCCCAAGGAACTCGACGATCAGCCCTTCATTCGCAAATTTGACGAACTCTTGCTTTTCGCGGTCCATGCGCTTGCGGGCATTCTCAAATTCCGCATAGAGACGAATATACTGATCTTTGTATTTAGCCGCTTCTTCGACAGCTTTGGCGTATTCCGACTCTTTGACCTTGATCACCTTGTCTTTGACAGGCGTCTCCGTCGGCTCTACCGGGGCTTTTTGAGCCTCTTGATTTTCAGATTCAATATTTTTATCTGTCATCATCGCCCTATAACAGCTCTTCCATCAAGCGCGAAAAATAATCCAACGCCGACACAACCCGGTTATAATTCATGCGGGTCGGCCCTAGAACGGCAATGCGCCCGCTCGGGCCCGTCTTGGATGCGTAGCTTGAAACAACTAAAGAGCACCCATCAATGTCGGAGCACTCGATCTCCGGCCCGATCAAGATGTTAATTTTCTTCTGAAGATCGCGATTAATAACCTCTAATAATTTCTCTTTGTGGTCCAGTGCGGTGAGGATATTCTTGATCTTCTTGACATCCCGATGAATATCCTGGTAATCCGTATACCCGATAATAAAGCTGGTTCCCCCGCAGAATAATTTGTGGTCCCAGCCGTCTACCGAGATAATGCTGGTATACTGAGTCATATCAGAGAGAACCTTTGAGGTTTTATCCAGGAGGGCTTCGGCCTCTTTCGTCTCCCGCTCATATTCTTCCCTGATACGCGCTTTTTCCTCTTCTAAAAGCTGGATTTCATTGATGAAATGGTCAACATAATACCGATAGCCATTTTGCGTAGGCACTCTGCCGGCT
>JAKQAH010000135.1 GCA_029568545.1 Candidatus Omnitrophota bacterium | reverse complement strand
CATGCCGAAGACGTGGAAGAAAGGCAGGGCGCCCAGGCTGTCGCCGTGAATATTGGTAAACATCGGAAACCAGGCGTTGATCTGCTGAACCTGTTTGCTGATGTTGCCGTGCGTCAAAATGACGCCTTTGGAAACGCCGGTGGTGCCGCCCGTGTACTGATACATCGCGGTGTCGTCGAAGGTCAGTTTGGCCTTGGGCGGATTGGGTTGATTCTTGGCGATGCAGTCTTTCCAGTCGTAGAGGTCTTGGGCCTGCTTTCTCGGAACGGACGGCAACAGGCCTTTTTTCTTTCCGACCAATGGAAATAAAAGGTTGACCGGGAAAGGCAGATAATCGCCGATGGACGAGATGACGATCTGTTTGACTTTGGTTTTGGGCCGAAGATCGATCATCCGGTTGGCCAGAAGATCAATGGTGACTAAAACTTTGGAGCCCGAGTCGTTGAGCTGATGTTCGAGCTCGCGGTCGGAGTAAGTGGGATTGTTAAGCACCACGATGGCGCCCAGGCGGTGGATCGCGTAGTAGGCCACCACGCACTGAATCATATTGGGCAGAATAATTGCGACGGCGTCGCCTTTTTTAATGCCGAAACCGGCCAGGCAGCTCGCGAAGCGGTCGACCATGTCTTTGAGCGCTTTGTAGGACATTTTGTAGCCCTGGAAGTTGAGCGCCATTCGATCAGGATATTTGCTGACGCTTCGATCCAGAAGATCGGGCATACAAATTTCTTCGTACTGGATTTTTTCAGGAACACCTTTGTCGTAAGATTTCAACCACGGTTTTGACGCATAAGTAACTTCTCCAGCCATTGTAACTTCCCTCCTCATTTTTGGTTAAGTCGATGGAAATGAAGAAACACTATGTCCTGCCGCACCTCATGGTAATGACGATTCCTGTAAGACGAGCCCTCCTTTGTGAAAGTGAATTTTGACGGCGCGGATGATATGAAGCCTTCCGGTTGACCGAACGCCGACCTTTTACCAATTTTTTCCCGCAAATGCCACAAAAATGATCCGAAGAGACTTCGGAATTGCAATACAAAAGTTTTTTCAAATGGTTATGCAGTTCATTCCCCAGCCTTGGACCGCTTGACAAGCCGAAGGGTTTGGAGATAAAGAACGTCCATGAAAAACAAATCCGTTGACATTGAAAAAAATCTGACGTCCGCCCAGTTTGCCGCAAAGCTCAGACGTCTGGCCGATGCGGTGGAACGGCAAAAACCGTTTGCCATCACGATCGCCGGCCGGAAAGTCACCGTGCCCGCCTCGGCGCAGGCCGGCGTCGAATATGAACGCGAAGGTCAAAGCGCTGAAATTGAATTCCAGCTTAAATGGCGGCCTAAAAAAAAGAGCTCGGCCGGCAATCGATGATCGCCTTTGATATTCACATTCACACCCGCCGGTATTCCGGCTGTTCCTTCATCCAGGTTGAAGACATCGTCGATCAGGCCAAAGCCGCCGGTCTTTCCGGCTTTGCGCTCACCGAACACGGAATGCGCTGGCCGGACGAAGAAATGGAAATTCTCCGCGTTCGGGCGGCGTCGAAAGGCCTCATCGCGGTCAATGGCCAGGAAATCCACGCGCGCGACTTGCGCGGGCGCTCCGAAGGCGAATACCTGATTTTCGGGCTCACTCGTTCGGTGACGGAAGTGCTTTGCGCCGTGGATCTGGTCAAAACGGTCCACGACGAAGGCGGCATCCTCATTGCCGCTCATCCCTATAAGCTTTCGCGCGGGGGAAGATCGCATTACTACGGCGCGGGCGATCTCATCTACACGCTCGATCTCGACGGCATCGAGTATTGCCATCCCGACCACAGTGAAGCAGCCATGAAGAAAGTCCGGACGGCCATGGAAAAAACCGGATTGCCGGGCACGGGCGGCAGCGACGCGCACAAAATTCTGAATATCGGCTCTCATGTAACGGTTTTTGAAAATCCGATTCTAAGTGAAGAGGACTTCCTGCGTGAAATCCGCGCGGGAAGACTGCGGGCGGAGAAAAGGAATTCAGGATAGAGGATAAAGGCACAAGGATAAAGGCACAAGGACAAAGGACAAAGGACAAAGGATAAAGGACAAAGGATAGAGGATAAAGGCCACAGGTTAAGTGCAGCAGCCTTATCATTGTAGAAATGTTCGCGACTGTTCCCTGCAAACGATCCACTATCCACAAGCTACAAGCTGCGCTTTTTGCCTCCTATCGCCCATCGCCCTGGCCTTTGGCCTTTCGCCTTGTATATTAAATCCATGTTTAGTAACAATCGATATCCTAGAAAGTCGAGGCATACGATGATTCGTTTGGTCGGGTAACAGATCGCCTTCGCCAGGGTCTCAAAGACCGTGCAAAGCAAGATCGTTACCCGATGTAAT
>JAKQAH010000133.1 GCA_029568545.1 Candidatus Omnitrophota bacterium | reverse complement strand
CTCCTCAAAATCCCCATGATCATTGCAAAAGCAAAAAATGAATTATCGAAGGAAATTGATTCGGTCGAGCCCATCAAGGACCTCAAGGAAGCCTTGCTTAAAATCAAATCCCTTGGCCATCAGATCGGCATTCTCACTTCGAACTCATCAAAGAATGTTATGGATTTTCTCAAAAACCATGACCTCGATTTCTTTGACTTCATTAGCACCACCTCCAAGATCTGGAGCAAGAACTGGGGAATCCACCATATCATTTCCGATCATCATTTTGAACTTTCAAACGTTATCTATATCGGCGACGAAACGCGGGATATCGCGGCAGCCAAAAAAGCCGGCATCCGCAGCGCCGCGGTCACCTGGGGATACAATTCCCGCAAGGCCCTGGAAGCCCTGGAGCCGGACTTTCTTATTCACACCCCCGAAGAACTTTTCGGCCTTCTCTCCTAATCGATCGAAATAAAAAACCACCCCGATAAGGGTGGTTTTAAAAAATATCCTCTGAATAATTATTTTCAGCTTTTTTGCCCAAGAAGGCCGGCGCGGTTAAAGCCCAAGCTAGCCGTCGCCAGATCGGGGTCCTTGTTATACGCCTGGCAAAACGAAGCGACTTCCTTCATGGTATTCATGTTGCGCTTGTCCAGCTGCTCGAGCAGAAACGCCCTGAGCATATGCTCCTGCATGATCTCTTTGGGGGTCAGCCCGGACTGCTTCGCCAACCGGTCGCGGAACACCGTGCTGGGGGCCATCTGTTTCATTTGCTGACTGTCATAATCATATTTGTACACCTGGGACAAAAGGATCTTGACCTGCTCCATCCCGCTGGTTTCGCTGATCTCATCGATAACACGGAACATTTTGTCTTTGACATGATAGCGCTTGAGAACGATGAAAACATCGATCAGATTAACAAGCATCTCGGGGATATTCATTGGTTCGTTTTGCAGGCGGATGATCGCTTCCCGGGACGTAAGGGCATGGATCGTCCCGATGCAATATTTGCCGATATTGCAGGCCGTGATCATGTCACGCGCCTCGATCCCGCGCACCTCGCCGACAATGATCCGTTCCGGGCGCATCCGCAGGCTGTTCTTGACAAGATCGGCCAGCGATAAATCATCATCACTTTCCAATCGTGAACAGCTATCCTCGAGAAAGGTGTTGAGCTCCAAGGTGTCTTCGATGACAACCATGCGGTCAGATTTAGGGATAAAACAAAAGAGGGCGTTTAAAAGCGTCGTCTTTCCCACGCCGGGGCCGCCAGCAATGATGATATTCGCCGGCCGGATAGACATCCCTTCCAAATACATCCATAATTGCGCCGCGACTTCGTACGTTAACCCGCCGGCGCGGATAAGATCTATGATGCTTAAAGGGGTCACTTTGGCTTTGGTGATCGTGATCTGCGGTCCAAACGGAGAATAGGCGATATTGACGCGCCCCTCCAGATTCGGCAGCTCCAGATTGATGATCTTGCGCTCCGTTGTCTTGCCGGAAAACAATAAGAGCTTTTTAATAAAAAGATTGATTTCTTCCTGATTGGAAAATTGACGTTCGATCGATATAAAGCCGCTTTGACTATGGTGGATATAGATGGGATTGAGATTGTTGATGACAATATCTTCCACGTTGGCGTCACAGAGGATCTCGGTAATGATCCCATAGGAAAGAAAATCAGCGACAAACTGAACGCGGCTTTCTACGTTCTCCAGCTCCTTCTTGAGTGCCGGGAATTCTCCGCTATTAAAAAGCTCGCGGAGAGCTTCCGCAACGGCCGCCTCGCGCTCATCGGGCGGCTGCAGCAGATTCATCCTTCCTTTAAGGATGTCCGTCAAGCGGAATTCGAGCTCCATGCGTTTTTTCTTGTCCATAAACTATTCCATCAAGAACATTTCGATAAACTTATAAATATCTTAATGTATCACTGTTTGTGCGTATTGTAAACATCCTGTATCAACAACTTGAAAATCCTTCACTTTTGCGGCCGCGTCACAACAATGGCCGCTTTGCTCAAGTCAAGATACCGCTGCGCTAACCGCTGAAGATCTCCGCTTGTCACAGCATCAATACTGGCGTCATATTGCCGGTACTGGTCAAATCCAAGCCCGTAAAGCTCATCTAAGGAAGTCATAAAAGCCAAAGAGGCGTTTGTTTCCTGCGAGGCCTTGAACATGCCCTTAAGATAGGTCTTCATGCCGGCCAATTCCTGGTCCGGAATGAGTTCTGTCTGCAGCCGCCGGATTTCTTTTTTTATAACTTCCTTGACGCTCTCCGCCTCTTCCTCGGTTGTAAGAACGTAAAAATAAACAAGGCCGGCATCCGGCCCGGGAACAAAACCTCCCCCTAACGTGTACGCGCCTCCCGATCGCTCGCGGATATTCATAAACAAACGCCCATTAAACGATGATCCCAAGATCTCCGACAGGATCTCCATGCCATAGCGATCATCGTCGATAAATGAGGTCCCGTGGAAACCGAACATGACCATGGCCTGCTGTTTGTCCATCGCAAAAGACTTTTCGCGTGTTTCGCCGGGAGGATCTTCCTGATAGCTTCTCAAAGAAACCTCTTTATTCTTCAATGCCCCTAAGCCCTTTTGAATATCCTTCAAAACATCATCGGCTGCGATATCTCCAAACACCGAAAGGACCATGTTACCGGGAACGGCCAACCGCTCATAATAGTTTTTAATATCATCGCGGGTTATGCGGTCAATCGTTTCGATCGTTCCCCCTTCTTCCAGACGGAACGGATGCGTCAAAAAAAGAGTTTCCTTAAGAACATGCGCCGTAAACTGAAAAATATCATCGTCGCGGGCGCGGATCGCCACCCGCATGTTCTCCTTGACCTTTTCCATCTCCTCCTCCGGGAACGTCGGGCTGACAATCAACTCCCTGAGAAGATCGAGCGCTACCGGCAATTGCTCCGTTAAGAATTGCATGCTCAGCCCAAGACTATTGCGCCCGGAGAATCCTCTCAATTGCATCCCAATGCCTTCCGTGATCTCGGCGATCTGGGAGGACGAATGGCGCTCCGTTCCCTTGGTCCACAATGACGCCAGCATCGCGGAGATCCCATTTTGCTCGGCGATTTCTTGGCGGGTCCCGCCGTTGGCCGCCAATTGAACAGCGATCAGCGGAAGCGCATGGTCCTCTCTCAGCAAAACCGTTAAACCGTTGCTGAGCGTGTATTTTTGGATTCCGTCCTTGCGGGCAAGGTCGGCGGCGGGGGCCTCATTTTTCTTTTCCCTCTGAGGCCTGAGGATCACCGTTGTCAATCGGGAATCGCCCAGATAGATGCCGGCAACTCGCCGAACATCCTCATTAGTCACCTGGCGGATCGCCTGAACATATTTCTTCGAGAATTGATGGTCTCCCGTGAAGGCCTCGTCTAAAGCCTGTTTGTACGCAAGGCTCGCCGTTGTTTGCTGATCGAGAATGTGCTCGGCGCGAACTTGCTGTTTTGCTTTTTCCAACTCTTGGGGCAACACGCCTTTTCTCTTGATCTCATCGATCTGGCCTAATATCGCGCTGATCGCCGCTTCGAGGTTTCTTTCTTCAAGCAAGCCGTTGACGATAAAAACCCCTTGGTCCATCGGCGTGTAATTCGACGCTGTGATGCTATGAACTAAGCCTAGCTTTTTATAAACAGTCGTGTAGAGCCGCGAACTTTCTCCTTGCCCGAGGATCTGGGCCAGAACGTCCAGAGCATAAAGATCGAGATGCAGCAGCGCAACGCTGGGAAAAGACATCGACAAGCGCATAAGGTCCGTTGGATATTCTTCTTCATAATGCCGCGGGCTGATCTGCGCGGGCTCTCGCGGCAAATTCCGCGTAACCGGATAACTGCGCTTAAATGCCCCGAGGGCCTCTTTCACCTGCGAAAGCGCGTCGGAAGACTTGATATCCCCGGCTATCGACAGGATCATATTGTTGGGCACATAGCGGCTGCGATAATATTCCAGCAAATCCTCTCGGGTGACTTGCTCTAAAAGGGATTTATAGCCGATAATCGGGTGCCGGTAGGGATGCTCCAGATACACGCTCTGAAAGGTCAATGCGCTGAGTTTCGAGCCCGGATCATCATCGCGCATGCGCATTTCGCTGAAAATAACATTCCGCTCGCGCTCGACCTCTTCGGGGTCCATGGCGGCATGCTGCATCATGTCGGCAACAACCGCAAGAGCAACTTGAAAAGATTCGCGCGGAACCGTAACCGTGTAAACCGTATAGTCCATTCCCGTCGAAGCGTTGATGCTGCCGCCGACCGATTGGATCCGGGAGGCAAGCTCTCCCACGCCGCCCTCGTGCGTTCCCTTAAACAGCATGTGCTCAAGAAAATGCGTAATGCCCGTACCCAGGAATTTCCCTTCGGTGGCTGAACCGGTTTTAACAAGCGCATAAACGGATACCGTCGGGCTTAAAGGCATCTCGTTAACGAGAACCGTCAGCCCGTTATCAAGGACATATTTAGAGGATGAATCGTCCGAAGCAAGGGCCGGCCAGGAAAGAAGCGCCCAAAGGGCCAGAGCAAAGAATCCCGCGATAATTTTCTGCGTGAATTTCATGGATGAAGGAATCAAGAACTAATTCTCGTTTTTCTTGTGATATTCTTCAAGCAAGCGCCGGATGTCCTGATCGGCATTCTTGATCACCTGAGAACAGATAAATATCAGAATCGAAAACTGCCAGCAATCTTCCGGGCCCGCTACCAACCCCGTGCGGACATCTTCCTTTTGCTGCAGCGTCTGCTCGTAATGCTTGATCGCCTGAGAGAGCTTCCCTTCATAAACATCCAGAGAGCTGGTCTTATTATCATACCGCAGCGACGGAATGCTGATGCCGCGGACGATCAGGAAATTGATGAACGATGTCTGGTCAAAATTTTCTTCCGTTTCAAATTCAAACCCCTGGAATTGAGGATTATTGGGGGGGATGTACAGCGACGGCCTTTGGACAAGCACTTCCCCTCGGCGCACAACCGTATCGCCCATATTGACCGATGA
>JAKQAH010000116.1 GCA_029568545.1 Candidatus Omnitrophota bacterium | reverse complement strand
TCATCGTTTCCAGTTTTGTTTGCGCGCTCAACAAAAGCTTGCCGAAAAACAATAACGTAAATTTCCTTTTCCCTTCCTGCTGTATCGCATCGATCTCCGCTTTATTGTTCCCCCATCGATTCACAAAGACGGAATCCTGCCCATAATCGTCACTCGTTAAAATCTGTGAAACACCTTCAATAACGCGATTGTAACGGTCGATTTCGGATTTATATTTCTTTTTCTCCTCAGGATCCTTCGTGGGACGCCGGAATAAAAGCAGCCCGTCACGGGATACTAAACGTCTTTCGATCTCAATAGCCAGCGCTCTGGCTAATGATTCATTGCCATCCATCAGCCTGTCCGCAATGATCTTTGCCTGCGCCTCTCCGACAGCGTCTTTTTTAAAATTAAAAATCCTCTCCTTAACATCCAAGAGGAACGTATCGGCCAAAACCATCCCGAGATTCGCGACGAGTTCGGTTTCAGCGTTATTGATAACTGGAGAGCTGGATATTTTTGCATACGCGACGACCTTTCGCGCTTCTTCCAAGGCTTCTTGAGCGGCTTCTCCACGCAAAAGCATCTTTTGATACGCCTCGACGATTTCTTCCGTCGTTGCCCCAAGATCGCCGGCCGCCTGAACGGCTTCAAACCGGATTTCCGCGCTCTTGCTTGAGAGAAGACCCAACAAAGAATCGATCGCTTTGTACGCATCCGGTTCGCGATTGTCACCCAACAGACGAATGACCTCGATGAAGTCGTTGTCATTTTTATACGAAACCGTCCATAGCTGATCGATCATTTGATCGGTTTTTGTCTTGTTTGTGATGATCGGAGAGCTTCCGCTGGCAGTTTTTCTCAAAGCTGCATCTTGACCTACCTCGGAGCGTTCAACATTCCTGCGCTGCTCTTGATATTCGGCAGACAAGCTTTCCCTCTTTTCCAATCCAAGCTCGATAGCTGCCTTAAATGCCTGCTGGCTAATCAGAGGGTCAAAATGCCCGAATTGCGTCTTTAAAAACTCCAAGGCCTGAGCGGCCTCCTCCGGGTCCTCCCGATACCCCAATTCCCGAAGAAATGTGCGCTGGTGCGGAAGGCTGATAGCGTTTTTATATCGCTTGATCAAACTTTGCGCTGTTTCTTTGCTCCCGTTCACCGGTGAACTTGCCTGATCGCTTCTTAGCCGATCAAGAAAGTTGAATATTTGAGAGGTCTCATCAAAAGCATTTTCCTTGGAATCAGACGCATGAAAAAGATTCTCTGAGGCATACCGGTTAGTAACGCCTAAATCCTCCCGGATCTTCCATTTGACCTCATTCATTTTTTCAACCGCATTGTCCGCGCTGAGAAACAGCGGAATGCTGGCCCCGGACGCCATAAACGCGACCAGTTCCTCAAAGAAATGCTTGTCTTTGTGTACTCGATAGAACTGACGGATCATGTGCTCGGGGATCTTGGTCTCAGGACCGATCAGGACTTCGAACCCCCACTTCTCCAGCTCTTGCACCACCGCATCTTTTTTTCCCTCCGCTACCGCATCGGGTTTAATCATCGCATAGGTATGCGTTCCATTTTGGACACCCGCAAGAAATTCTTTTCGAAAGGCTTCGTCATAGGCATCAATCCTCACCGGCGAAGAAAATCCGTTCTTCTGCGGCGTCACTTGGACGCTGGCTTTGAACTGAGGGTGGTCTTCCCGGATGATCGGGCTGTTCGTTTTCTTCAGAGGAATGTTCTGCAGCTCTTCCCCGCCCGAGAAGTATTTTCGCGGGATGATCTCTTGCGAGAGCCGGTCGTAGTCTTCCTTGATGTAATTGAAGACGCCTTTCTTGTAGGCCTCCATGTAC
>JAKQAH010000110.1 GCA_029568545.1 Candidatus Omnitrophota bacterium | reverse complement strand
TGGATCGAATCGATCATGACCACATCCGGCTTCATCTTGTTGATATACTCGATGATGACGCTCATGTCGATCTGATTGACAATATACAATGATCTATGTTCATGCGCATTGAGGCGCTGCGCGCGGACGCTTGTTTGCTGGACAGACTCTTCCCCGCTGACATAGAGGACTTTTAATCCCTGAACGCTTAAAGCGCAACCGACCTGCAGCGATAATGTCGATTTGCCAATGCCGGGGTCACCGCCGATCAATGTCACGGCGCCGCGAACAATCCCCCCGCCCATGACGCCGTCAAATTCCCGGATCGCTGTTTTATAGCGCGGTTCTTCGCCCACGAGAATGTCGTTGAGAAGAACCGGCTCGTCGTTCGGAATGATCCGGTTACGTCTTTCGGCCGACGGCATAACAGCCTCCTCGACCAGCGAATTCCAGCTGTCGCATCCCGGGCATTTTCCCGCCCATCGGGGGAATTGGCTTCCACAATTCTGGCAGACAAACAACGTTTTTGTCTTCATAAGATTATTTGATCTCTTGGGCTGATCCAATATTTCTCGGGGATTGGTTTTACAATCCACCGTCTTTCTTGCACGCTCGGCGTCAACCTTATACGGCCTGGCGTCTCCTGGAAAAACAATATCTGTTGCTCTGAAGACAATGGTTCTTAAAATTTCTTCGTTCGCTCGATCCCAAGCATATCAATTTCATCGCCCGATGATGGCCCGACGCCCAGCGCATTCCCTTTTTTCAGACGATACTTAAGCTCGGTCACCCCCGAACCCTCGGGGTCTAACCGCTTGATAGTCCACGCGGACTCTGATTTCGTATGGTCAACAAGCGGCGTCAACGTTAACGCCCTGATTTGCTTTCTGAAATTCGCCTTATCACTTAAGTTGAAAGGGCCAGCGAGCAAAAAGCTTACGCCGTCCGATTTGGAAACGGAAGACCGCGCAATGCGGATATGAGGATACACTCCTTCCGCATTCAAAACGATCGCATCATAATGCAGTTTTTGGACAAATCCGTAGCGGCTTTCCAGATTTCCTTTCAGCCGCAGTTGGTCCAACGTTCCGGAAACATTGATGACGCCGAAAACATCCCCCTCGGATTCATAGTCCTCCGAGGCTCCCCAGAACTTAAGAAAATCCTCCATGGTGACCCCGGACAAATGAACAGCCATGTCCAGGCTGTAAGGCGGAACCAGATCTACATGTCCTTCGCACCTTAAATTCCCGACGGAGAACGCCATCAGGTTGAGCCTGCCACCTGCCATTTCAAAACGTCCGGAAAGCTCATTAACCGGTTTATAATCCACCAGAGAATATTGGCTCCAGATATTGCCCCGGAACGCTGAATCGCTTGACACAAAGTGACTATCGCCGCCAGCACGGACAACCTCAACGGAACTCCGGATCTCGCTTAACAGATCAAAGAGCGGCGTTTGCAAATGGTCAATATCCAAATAAACTTGGTAATCTTTTTCGGAAGATCGCTCGGCCCTCGCGGTCACAACGTGCTCTTGCCCGAGATCGAGGACGATCCTGAACGCATTTTTTTCAAGATCGAGTTGCCCTTCAAAAGAGAATATCTCCTCGGAGAAGGAAATCCCGGACGTCATGATAAGAACCGCGGCCAGAACAAGAGAGGAAACGAGCCTCATGACTCCTTTCAGAAAACACCTATAGGCTGCACGGATCCGTTTGATCAGATAAAATCGGGACGTTTATTTATTAAAGACCAAGTTATCGCCGTTACGCTCGACTTTGATCTTATGATTTTCCTTGGATTGCCCCGAAATAATATCCTCGGCCAAGGGGTCTTCCAGAAACCGCTGGATCGTCCGCTTGAGCGGCCGAGCCCCATAGATCGGATCGAATCCTTTTTCCACCAAAAGGTCAATAGCCTCTTGGGACAGCTCGATCTGGATATCCTTTTCCTTCAGCCGATTCACCACCCCGTTGATCTCCAGCTTAACAATGTCGTAAAGATTTTCCTTGGTCAGGGCTTTGAAGACAATGATATCGTCGACACGGTTTAAAAATTCCGGTTTAAACGTCTTTTTGACCTCTTCAAGAAGGCGGTCTTTCATATCCTGGTATGTTGTGCTTTCCTTCGGAGCGACAAAACCCAATGATCCCTGCTTGCGCAACATCTCGGCCCCGACGTTTGAGGTCATCAGGACGATCGTGTTGCGGAAATCCACTTTTCTTCCCAAGCTGTCGGTCAAGCGCCCTTCTTCAAAAACCTGCAGGAGGATATTAAAGACATCCTGGTGCGCCTTCTCGATCTCATCCAGAAGAACGACAGAATACGGCTTGCGCCGCACCTTCTCGGTCAATTGCCCGCCCTCCTCGTAGCCCACATAGCCCGGCGGCGCGCCGATAAGCCGCGAGACATTGAATTTGTCCATATACTCCGACATGTCGATCTGGATCAGCGCGTCCTTGCTGCCGAACATGAATTCCGCCAAAACTTGAGCGAGAAGAGTCTTTCCGACGCCCGTTGGCCCCAGAAAAACAAACGATCCGATCGGCCGCCGGGGATCCTTGATCCCGGCGCGGGAGCGCCGGACCGCACGCGCAATAGCGCTGATCGCCTCGCCCTGTCCGATCACCAAATTCTTCATTTTTTCTTCCATCTTCAGCAATTTTTGGCTTTCTTCCTGCTCCAGGCGCGCCAGCGGCACTTTCGTCCATTGGGAAACAACGCGGGCGATCTCCTCATACCCAAGAGTGATCGTGACCTTATCGCGCTCCTTAGACCACTTTTCTTTTATGTCCTCGAGCTTCTTCCGTTTTTCCCGCTCCA
>JAKQAH010000092.1 GCA_029568545.1 Candidatus Omnitrophota bacterium | reverse complement strand
ATTCCTCGGACAATTTCTCCTTCACGCGAGCCTGGGGGTCATCGCAAAAACCGGAAAGCTCGACGATCCCGGACAGCAATTTCAGGTCGGAGACGATCGAGACAAAATCAAGGATAACACTCTCCTTCTGAAGGTCCAGCGTATGCGCGATATTGACACCCAGCGATCTTTTTACGTTATTTACTTCGGAGTAATAGAAAAACCAGAGGAGGGCACATCCCAAAAGCCAGATAGGCAGAAACAACGCAAAAAAACATTTTAAGGCGTTTCGTCTATCGCAGATCATGATTTGTTTTCCTTAAATACCCCTTCCCGCCTTTTTGATCCCGTCCAAAATGAGGTCCCCCGGCTGTCACTACATTGTATCACTACAAATTTAAAGGCGCAAAAAAATCGAATCTCGCCCCCTGGGAGAACCTTTGGGGCCTTGGGGTAAAGATCCAAACGGCATCAACAGAGAATTTTTCGGGAAATCCGGGAAAAAGCATTTAACCGCTGTCTCTTCCCCATAGGCTCTGGAGACGGGCGATTTCCTTATCGGAAATGCTTTCCCGAAACTTTTCCATCAGTTCTTTGTCAAGAACGTTATCGCGCAAGACAAACTTTTGCAGCCGGAATTTTTGCGCGTCTTTAATGAAAGACACTATTTGGGGAAGATCTTCTTGCGAAACAATGGGCGGCGCAAGCGTCGTGCGAAACTCATGAGAAACTTGGGAGCGAAGAATAATATCAATACTTTGACGAACGCGCTCCGGGCAATCCTTAAGAGACGTCAGTTGAGAGTATTTTCCCAAAGGGGCCTTAATATCCATCGCGATGTAATCGACCAAATGAAGATCGATGATCTTCCGGAGGATCTCCGGATTGCTGCCATTGGTATCAAGCTTCACGCAATAGCCCATTTCCTTGATTCTTGCGAGAAAGTCGATGAGATCACCTTGCAGCGTCGGCTCGCCGCCGGTTATAACGACGCCTTGGATTTGGCCTTTGCGCTTGTTTAAAAAATTAAACACCTCTTTTTCTTCGATGGGCTGGCTGAAACGCTCCGGGAGGACCAACTCGGGATTATGGCAATACGGGCAACGGAAATTGCAGCCCTGCGTAAAAACAACGGCGGCTATTTTGCCGGGATAATCGATCAAAGAAAGTTTTAATAACCCGCCGATTTTCATTGGTTCATCTAAAAAAACCGAGGGGCGCGGAAGATGGCGCCCCTCGTCTTTGTTGATCGCTACCGATTACAGTTGGCAGACAGGCTCATGGCAGGGATTTGTTTCCGCCGCAGCAGGCTGGCAACAAGTTGACTTCTCGATTTTGTACGTTTTTCGTTTCGCGAATTCTTCTTTCTTGCCGTCATTCCACTGCTGAACGGGCCGCAAATAGCCGACGACCCGGGAATACACTTCGCACGTCTCGGCACATGTCGGGCATGTGTGGTGCTCGCCGGCAATATACCCGCAGCTCGGGCATACACTAAAGGTCGGCGTGATCGTGAAATAGGGAAGCTTGTAGCTCTCGCAGATATGGCGGATCAGCTCCTTGAGGCCTTTGACATTCTCGATCTTCTCGCCGATGAACCCGTGCAGGACCGTGCCGCCCGTATAGCGGGTTTGCAGCCCGTCCTGAAGGTCGAGAACTTCAAAAATATCGTCCGAATAATTGACCGGAAGATGGGTGGAGTTGGTATAGAACGGTGCGCGGCCCTTGCGGTATTCGTCCTCATTGCCGCAGATAATTTCCGGATGAGCCTCCTTGTCCATCTTGGCTAAGCGGTACGAGACGCCTTCGGCCGGCGTGGCCTCGAGGTTATAAATGCTTCCCGTCTCCTCCTGGAACTGCTTGAGTTTCGCTCTCATGAAATCCAGGACCTTGCCGGAAAACGCATGGCCTTCGGGCGTGGCAATGTTCTTGCCTAAAAGATTCAGGCAAGCCTCGTTCATGCCAACCAGCCCGATCGTGGCGAAATGGTTCTTCCAGTACTGGCCGAAACGCTGCTTGATGCTGCGCAGGAAGAATTTCAAATAGGGATAAAGATTATCGTCGGTGAATTTCTCCAGGATCTTGCGCTTGATCTCCAGGCTCTCGCGGGCCGCCAGCATCAGCTTTTCCAATTGCGCGAAAAACTGTTTTTCATCTTTGGCAAGATAGGCCAGCCGCGGCATGTTGATCGTGACAACGCCGATCGATCCCGTCAGCGGCGAGGCGCCGAACAGCCCCCCGCCCCGGCTGTACAGCTCCCTGTTATCGATGCGCAGCCGGCAGCACATGCTGCGCGCGTCCTCGGGTTTCATCTCGGAATTGACGAAGTTGGCAAAATACGGAATCCCGTATTTGGCCGTCATCTCCCAGAGAAGATCGAGGTTGGGATTATCCCAGTCAAAATCCTTGCTGATGTTGTACGTCGGGATCGGGAACGTAAAGACCCGGCCTTTCGCGTCGCCTTCCAGCATGACCTCGAGAAACGCCCGGTTGAACATGTCCATTTCCTTCTGGAATTCCTTGTAAGTCTCCTTCTGCATCTTCCCGCCGATGATCACGCCCTGGTCCGCAAAATACGACGGGACCTTGAGGTCCAGCGTGATATTGGTGAACGGCGTCTGGAAACCGACGCGGGTGGGCACGTTGATATTAAAAACAAATTCTTGAAGAGCTTGCTTGAGATCTTTGTAGTTTAATCCGTCATAACGGACAAACGGTGCTAATAATGTATCGAAATTGGAGAAGGCCTGGGCGCCGGCGGCTTCTCCCTGAAGCGTATAGAAGAAATTGACGACTTGTCCGAGCGCGCTGCGCAGATGCTTGGCCGGGCGGGATTCCATTTTCCCGGTGGCCCCCTTGAACCCGCTGATCAAAACATCGTGAAGATCCCATCCAACGCAATAAACGCTCAGCAGCCCGAGATCATGAAGATGAAAATCGCCGTTGCTGTGCGCCTCTTTGACATTGGGAGGATAGATCTTGCTCAGCCAATACGTTTTACTGATCTCGGAGGAAATGTAATGGTTCAGCCCCTGGAGAGAAAAACCCATGTTGCTGTTTTCTTTAATCTTCCAATCGGCGCGGTTTAAATATTGATCGACCAGCTCAACGCTGCTTTTGGATGTAATCTCGCGGATCTGCTTGTGCTGATCTCGGTAGATAATGTAACTTTTGGCTGTCGCTTTATAAGGGGAGGATAACAGGACCTCTTCTACAATATCTTGGACTTCTTCAACCGTAGGATAACGGTCCTCGAACATTTGCTGCGCCAGATTCAGGACCCGCATGGTCAGCTTTTGGGCAACTTCGAAAGAGAATTCTCCGGTGGCTTCCCCGGCCTTTTGGATGGCTTTGGTGATCTTGGATGCATTGAAATCGTCCTGCGCGCCATTTCGCTTGACAATCTTGGTAAGAACCTGACTCGTCTTCATCTACCCCCCCTACGTTAGATAAATTGATGTCTTAGATGGATTCTGGGGTTCCTGCAGCAGCCCTGAAAATAACCACTGTTTTCAAACCCTAAGAGCATTCTACACACTACATCTTGTATGTCAATACTTTTCTCATACAACATATGGGTGGCCTCAAGCTTGCCAACTTTTAGCTTTTTTTTTGAAATTTCCGTGACGGAGAATAGTTTTTTTCTCGTCCAGCGGCTTGGCCTCCCGGCGCTCCCCTTCGTAAACCGTTGTCGCCGAGAGACCTTGGAAATATTCCTTGATTTCGGCGAGTTCTGCCTGGCTTAGCGGCTTGGCCCCGCCGGGACGCAGCGGCGTATTGATCTGCACCTCGTCGGGGCTGATCTCGGCGGCGATCTTCGCCATCGCCGGAGCGTATTTTTTGTTCTCGTCGATAAACATGATCTGCAGCGCGAACCGGCCTCGGAACTTCCGACGGAATGATTTAATCCCGTCGAAGATTTTCTGGAAACGGATATTTTTTCCCGGAACATCGACCCGGGCCAGCGAATAATCGTCGCAACCGTCAAGCTTTGCAAGAATATAGTCGGCAAGCATCAAGTCTTTCTGGACATCCTCCTGCCCTATCAAGGCGGCGTTGGTGATCACGGCGATCTTGCCGCCGGTTGCCTCGCGCACAGCCGCGATCATTTCCCCGAGATTTTTCGCCAGCGTCGGCTCTCCCCGCCCGGAGAACGTGTAATAATCGATCTCTACCGGCGGCAGAGCCTTGATCTCCGTTAAAATCGCCTCCACCGGAACGAAGTTTTTTCGCTCGGTATAAAATTCTTTCGTGCGCCCCAGCTGGCAATAGACACAGTCAAAATTACAGATCTTTTCTTTGTCGGTGAGAGGATCGATCCCCAGCGACATGCCCATGCGCCAGGAGAATACGGGGCCGTAGACATATTTGAAATTATTTTTTTTCATGAGGATATTTGTTTTTGATTTGAGGAAATGAGTATAGCACTCCTTTTCGTTTTGTAAATGGGAAATAGGACCGGCCCTTCAGGGACCTGGCCTAAAACCTATTAAATATTTTACTTTCAACTTGCGTGTGCTAATATACTCCCGTCAGCAGCAATCGGCCGGCAAAGACCCATGGATCATTCCACTTTAATATTTTGGACTACCCTGACGGGGATCCTCAGCGCATTGGCGACGGGCCTCGGCGCCATTCCCGTCCATTTTCTTAAAACCGAATCCAAGATCGTCCGCGCATTTGCATCGGCTGTCGCAGCCGGGATGATGATTTCCGCATCTGTTTTCTCCCTTGCCCAGGAAGGGATCGCCCTAAAAACAAAAATACCGCTGTCTCCCTATATCGTTATCTTAGGATTGCTGTTGGGCGCCGCTTTTTTCCGTTTTACCGAGGAGCATTTTCGCGAGCCCCTAGATCCCGAACCTGTCACACCTCAAAAATTTACGAGACGAAGCACTCTGATCATCCTGGCCATGTTCATCCATTCCATTCCCGAGGGTATTGCGATCGGCGTTGCCTTTGCGACCGGAAATTTCCAATTCGGCCTGATCATGGCGCTGGCGATCAGCGTTCATAATATCCCCGAGGGCATCGCCATTTCCTTGCCACTCAAGAGCGATGGCGTTTCGACGACAAAATGCGCGTTTGTTTCGATCTTGACAAGCATTCCGCAGCCGATCCTGGCCGCTCCGTCGGCCCTGCTCGCCTGGTTCTTCGAGCCCCTTCTGCCCATCGGGCTGGGCTTCGCCGGAGGAGCCATGATCTATTTGACGGTCGCGGAACTGATCCCGGACGCGCTCACTCACGGCGGAAAAACATTGACCGCTTGGGGCGTGATGATGGGATTATGCGGAATGCTCCTTGTGACCACCTT
>JAKQAH010000077.1 GCA_029568545.1 Candidatus Omnitrophota bacterium | reverse complement strand
TGCCGGGACTACGCGCGGGTTGACTGGCGACTGGATAAAGCGGGGAATCCGAAACTCCTAGAAGTGAACCCCAACCCCGGATGGTGCTGGGACGGGCATCTGGCCAAAATGGCAAAATTGGCCGACATATCCTATGCCCGCATGGTGGAGGACATTCTTAAAGTCGCCAGCGAGCGACTGTGGAAATAAAAGTGGCAACAAAAAAAAGGGGGTAGCGCTTTTTCAATAAAAACGCTGCCCCCTTTTTTAAAGACAAATTCTATTTCTTTTCCTGCTCCTTCTTTTCCTCTTTCACTATAATATTCGGTTTCGGCCTGTTCCCCAAAGGAGGCGTGACCTTTTCCTTCCCGTCCGTCGTCTTACCCAAATAATCCGGCAATTGAACCCCGGCCATACCCGCAATATCATGCAAAGCCGGCAACGATTTAATCATATTGCTCACAAAATTCGCCGTCGAACTGCCTTTTTCCGCGTTCCCGCTGTCCCAAACGGTGATTTTATCGATCTTTAACTTCTGAATCGCTTCAGTCTGCAATTTCACGATATCTTCCAGCTTCTCGACGATAAGCATGGTCGCCGCATCTTTCGCGTTATCACCGCAAGAATTGACCAACTGGTTATACCCTTCTGCCTTGGCGTCAAGGACTTTCTGAATCCCTTCCGCTTCGGCGGATTTTACAGCGACAATCGCGTCCGCCTGCCCCCGGGCCTCCCGACGAACCCGCTCGGCTTCCGCTTCGGCCGATATTTCTATCTTCCGTTTTTCAATTTCTTTCACGACAATCTCTTCCGCTTCCAAACGCTTCGTTTCCGCCAACGCTTTCGCTTTCTGGATTTCCGCGATCGCGTTCTGCCGGGCGACCTGCCCGCGGCGATCCGCGTCCGCGGCTTTTTCCGCCAAATCAGCGTTATAATTAACAATGTTCGCTTGAGCGACATTCTCCCCCTCAACCGCTTCTGCGTTGTAACTCGCGACCTGAATACGGCGTTCCCTTTGAGCCGCGGCGGCGCCGACATCCCCTTTTTTCTCCTGTTCCGCCACATCAATCTTGGCCTGATTGATCGCGGTCGACGCGGCCTTTTTCCCGATACTCTCAATATAACCCGACTCATCAGCAATGTCCGTGATGTTCACGTTAATCAAAGTTAAGCCGATCTTTCTCAACTCCGGCTCAATGTTGTTCCGGATCGCCTGCAAAAATTTTTCCCGGTCCTGGTTGATATCTTCAATCGTCAACGTGGCCACCGTAAGCCTCAACTGCCCGAAAATAATTTCCGTGGCCATCTTTTCAATTTCCTGCTGGTTCAATTCCAGAAGACGGACGGCAGCGTTATGCATGGCTTCCGAAGATGTGTCGATGGCGATCGTAAAGGTGCTGGGAACATTAATCCGGATATTCTGGAACGATAGGGCTCCTTTGAGCGGAATGCTGATCGTCATAGGTG
>JAKQAH010000073.1 GCA_029568545.1 Candidatus Omnitrophota bacterium | reverse complement strand
TGAACCGTTTGGTCGCTTTTCCAAGGAGAATAACCAATACTCCCGTTGCGAGCGGATCCAATGTTCCCGCATGCCCGACCCGGCGCATCTTGAATCTCCTGCGCACAAACGTAACAATATCGTGCGAAGTCATTCCGTCGGGTTTGTTGATCAGCACAATACCATCCATAAAGAATCCCCTTATAAAACCTTTTTGATCTCGCGCAGGACCGCTTTACGGGCTTCCGCGATATTTTTCTGGATAAGACACCCGCTGGCACGCCGATGCCCTCCGCCGTCGAAATAACCGGCCAATCGAGCGACATCAAACTTATGGCTCGAACGGAAATTGACACGCGTCTTGTCCCGTTCGATTTCCGTTAGGATCACAAAGACTTCCACGCCTTTGATCGAACGCAGGAATTGGAAGATCGCATCTCGCAGATCAAAACCTCCGGAAAATCTGGAAAGGGATTTCCGGGACAATTCAACGCAGATCACCTTGCCTTCCGAGAATATATCAAAATGACTGATCACTTTCGTGAACTCCTTGAGGTCGCGGAAAGAAATGATCTCGTAAAGCTTCCGGTACAGCGCCGGCGCCGAGAAGTCGAAGGCCATCAATTTCGCCGCGATCGCATGGGTGCGCGCGGATGTGTTCTCATAGCGAAAAGACCCCGTATCCGTCATGATCCCGATATACAAATGCATGGCCAAGCTCTTCGTCAAAGGGTGACCGGCCGCGGCTAAAAGCTCATAGATCACTTCCGCCGTCGACGAAGCCGCCGGCCGGACCAAATTAATATTCCCAAAACCATCGTTGGTAATGTGATGATCGATATTGATCAGCGTCTTCTCGTGTTTGAGAAGATTCTGCACTTTCCCAATGCGCCCCAGATCGCCGCAATCAACAATAACCGCCACATCATAAGGAATCTGTTCGCCTTCTTTATAAGCCCTGAGCGCGCCCGACCCCGCAAGGAACCGGAACCTCTGATCCAGTGCTTTATGATTGATAATCGAGACTTTCTTGCCCAAGGAACGCAAATAGGCCGCGATCGCTAGCTCCGAACACAGAGCATCCGGATCGGGGTTGACATGCGTGCTGATGAGGAATCTTTTATTTTTTTTGATCGCCTCAATGACGGTTCTCTTGCTCATCATGGATCTCCTTTAAGGTTGCATTGATGCGGGCGCTTATTTCGATGGATTCGTCGAAAACAAAAAACAATTCGGGCGTATGGCGCATGTTCATCGATTGCCCCAGCAAACTGCGGATCATTCCCCGGGCCCCCTGGAGCCCCTGCTCCGCCGCCTTCACCTGCGAGGCATCGCCCAAGACACTGAACAGGATCTTAGCGTTCTGTAAATCCTTGCTGACATTGGCATCCGTAATGGTCACAAACTGCAGACGAGGATCGCTCAATTCCTGTTGGAGGATCCGCCCGATCTCTCTTTTCACTTGATGGTTGATCCTGTCAATACGTCCCATGTTTTCTCTCCTTCATTAATACGGCGCTTTTCGGTCGCCCGTTTGTTTTTGCAATGACAATACCGCATTCAATTCGTCTTTCTTGGTGCAAACACGCTGATCAATCTTTAAATAAAGGATTTCTTGAAGGGCCTTGCCCATATTGATACCGGCAACAATCCCCACCCGTTTCAGATCTTCTCCCGTAATATAAAGCTTAACGCCTTTATCCTTAACGAGGAACCGGTCAATACGCCGGCAGATCTCCGGACGTAATGCCCTGGCCCTCAAATACAAAACAGTTTCGCCCGTCATCGGCCTTAAAATCTTATAGACTTGGCTGGGGGTTAGGCCGCGCGCTGACAATTGCCCGAGGATATCGCGAACGCCCAAGCTTTGGCGAATGCTCTCGCGCTCCGTCTTCGTCCAATGAAATCTCTCTAAAATCCCTTCTCTAACAGCCATAGGCGATTTTGCAATCAATCCGATAAAATAAACGAGCCCGAAATCCATGTTCCGATAAAGCGCCTGGCATCTCAAAGCCCGGATATTCCGGCAAAAGCGATTCCAGTCATTTAAATCAATGCTAAGCTGGGAATGAAGAGGCTTCAAAATCCCTAAATCGGACAGGCGCTTGAGATAACGCCCCGGATCGGCTTCCGAAAATATCTTTTTCAATTCTGAAAAATACCGGGAAGGATTGATCGTCCTCAAGGCCTCTTGACCGATCGCCGCCTTCATCAAAACAAGAGTTTTTCGTTCGATCGAAAACCCAAGACGCTGCTCAAAGCGGACCGCCCGCAGAATACGCGTCGGATCATCAATAAAGCTCTGATCATGCAAGATCCTGATTTTTTTCGCCCACAAGTCCTTCAGCCCGCCAAACCTGTCGATCAACTGCCCCCAGAGGCGGGGATTAATGGCTATCGCCATCGCATTGATGGTAAAATCCCGCCGGAAAAGATCATCCTCCAGGCTTCCCGCCTGCACGGTTGGCAACGCTCCCGGCCGGACATACTGCTCTTTGCGGGCCGCGGCAAAATCAATATGCCAGCCCTCCGGCATCTTCACAGAAGCCGTCCCAAACGACTTGTGGAGCGTAACCCGGCCTTTCCCCTGTTTTGCCAAAGCCTCCGCAAGAAGAGCCGTATCGCCATCAACGACAATATCCAAGTCGAAATTCTTTTCTTTGATGAGAATATCCCGGACGATACCGCCGACAACATAGGCCGATATCCCTTTGCGGTCGGCTTCTTGCCCGATCATCCGGATAAGGTCCGATGTTTTTTTATCGATCTTCGATAAATAATTTCTCATATATTTTCACCCGCGCGGATGAAACTGCTTATGAATGGTCTTCAGCCGCTCTTTGTCCACATGGGTATAAATCTGTGTTGTGGAAATATCCGAATGCCCCAGCATTTCCTGAACCGAGCGCAAGTCGGCCCCGCGCTCCAGCAGATGCGTGGCAAACGAATGCCGCAATGTGTGCGGCTTGATCTCCGTTTTAATGTGGGCTTTCTGCGCGCAGTTCTTGATGATCTTCCAAATGCTCTGGCGGCTGATCATTTTTCCCAGACGGCTCAAGAACAAGAAATTTACGGTCTTGTCTTTTGCCAGTCTTTTGCGCGCCGTCTGGCAATATTTGCCGACTGCTTCGCATGCCCTGCGCCCGACGGGAATGATCCGCTCTTTGCTCCCTTTGCCCATGCAACGGACATATCCGAGCTCCAGATTGATATCATCCACCTTCAAATGAAGCAGCTCAGAAACGCGCATGCCGCTCGCGTAGAACAATTCCAGGATCGCCTTGTCCCGGACTGGCTGCCAGCCCTTCCCTTTGGCCGCATTGATCATGGCTTCGACTTCGGAGCTGGACAGAACGCTCGGAATTTTTTTCCATATTTGGGGCGTGTCCACCAGATGGGTCGGGTCCTGGTCCAGAAACCGCTCGCGCACCAGAAACCGATGGAACATCTTTATGGCCGCCAACCCCCGGCAGATCGATGTCGACGATAAACCTTTCTTTTTTTGATCATACATGAAATCCGTGACGTGCTCGCGCCTGATCATCTTTATGTCTTTAATGTTTTTCTTGGCCAAATAAGCCGAATATTTCTTCAAATCCCTCCGGTACGCCAAGAGCGTATTGTTCGCCAGTCCGCGCTCAACAGCCAGATAATTGATGAATTCTTCGACAGATTGCGTCATAGTCCGTTGACCAGCAACGCGGGATCCGGAGCAAACCCGTTACGGATCTTGCTCGCATTGCGCTCAATCCTCATTTTGATGGAAAAGACATTGGGCGATGGTTTTTCAACCATCTCTTGAACGCCGCGCAAGTCATCGACCAAAACGGAAAATTCCGCCTGTTTTTCGTCGATCAATATTTTTTTCATCTCTTCAAGCTGCGCCACGGCCTGCTCTAAAAGGTATTTTTGGCGTTTTTCGCTTCCGTCGCGGTCGACGGCCTGCAGAAGATCCCTATCCCATATCTTCCAAAGCGAATAATGGTATTTATATTTTTCCAGGGGCAAGACGGTCTTTTCCGGATAGTCGACCGGCTCAAGAATGGGGAGGTCTTTTTGGCTTTGCGTCCCGTCATCCTTCTTTTCCCGGGTGAATTTCTTCCGCAACGGCGTGCATCCTTCCAAAAAAAGCGCCGCCAGACAAAGACAGCAAGTAAAAACAAGGAACCCTTTCCGAAAATGATATCTGGTATTGTCCATAGGCCATCCTTTACTCAGTATTTTGGTTTTATGCGCCTGATATTAAAGAAAAAAACTGCTGTTCATTCAAGACTGTTACGCCCAAACTCAGAGCTTTGTTGTATTTCGATCCGGGCGCATTTCCCGCGACGACGAAATCCGTATTCTTGCTGACGCTGGAAGCAATCTCGCCGCCGAGCGCTTTCACTTGGGCCTGAGCCTTATCCCGCGTCAACGATGCAAGCTCCCCGGTAAAAACAAAAGTCTTCCCGGCAAGCTTCTCTCCCCGGGCTTCGGCCTTTTCTTCCATGTTCATGCCGGTCCGCCGGAATTTATCGACGAGTTCCTTCGTGGATGGGTCATGAAAGAACTTATAAACCGAGCCGGCCGTCACTTCTCCGATCTCGTGAATCTCCTGAAAGGCCTCGATCTTAGCGGACATTACCCGATCCAGAGTTTTGAAACGCTGCGCCAACACATAGGCTGCTTTTTCCCCGACATTCACGATCCCGAGACCGAACAGGAATCGCGATAGCGGCTGTTCTTTGCTTCGCTCAATGGCCGCGATCAATTTCGCGGCTTTTTTCTCTTTAAACAGGTCCAGCGTCAATAAATCCTCTTTCTTAAGAAAATAAATGTCCGCGAGGTCGCGGACAAGATCTTTCTCCAGCAATTGCGCGACGGCCGCTTCCCCCAATCCTTCAATATCCATAGCCGCGCGCGAAGCAAAATGAACAAGCCGGCGCTCCAGTTGGCGCAAGCAAGACGGATTCGCGCAACGATAAGCCACCTCCTCGGATTTGTCTTTGATAATCTGCCCGCCGCACTCCGGGCACTTTTTAGGCACATCAAATACCGTGCGCCGCCCTCCCGGCGCCGACGAAACAACTTTCACGATCTTGGGGATGACATCTCCGGCCCGCTCGATCAGGACCCGATCCCCCTTGCAAATCCCCAACCGTTTAATCTCGTCAAAATTATGCAGCGTCGCACGCGAGATGATCACGCCGGCGCATTCCACGGGTTCCAATTCGGCCACGGGCGTTAGTACTCCTGTCCGGCCCACCTGAACAACAATATCTTTCAGCGCCGTTGTCGCTTGATAAGCCGGGAATTTGTAGGCAACCGCCCATCGGGGGCTTTTAAGCGTATTGCCGAGCCGGGCCTGCTGGCTCAAGCTGTTCACTTTAATAACGATCCCGTCCACTTCATAGGGAATCATTTTTCTTTTTTCCTGATATTCGCGGCAATAGTCGATGACCTCATCCAGGGACCGGCAGAGCCGATGGCTGGCGTCAACGCAGAACCCCCACTCTCTGATGCCGTTTAAGAATTCCCACTGCGTCTGAAACGCGGCTCCCCCCTCGAGCACTCCAAAGGAATGAATGAAACAATTCAATTTCCGCTCTGCCGTGACCCGAGAATCCAGCAGCTTCACGGAACCGCTCGTCGCATTTCTTGGGTTTGCAAATAAAACTTCCCCGGCCTTCTTCCGCTCGCGGTTCAATTTCTCGAAAACTTCGCGGTTCATATAAATTTCCCCCCGCACTTCCAGCCTTTCCGGAAACTTTTTTCTCCTGCTTTCCTGCAATTTCAGCGGGATAGACCGAACCGTTTTCAAGCTATGGGTCACATCTTCGCCGACGGACCCGTCGCCTCGCGTCGCTCCCAAAGCAAACAATCCTTTTTCATAGGTGAGGGCAGCGCTGATCCCGTCGATCTTCAGCTCAACCACATACTCAACGCTTTCGCCGGGCAATCCTTTCAAAACGCGCTGATGCCATTCTTTAAGCTCTTCGATCGAATAGGTGTTGTCAAGCGAATACATCTTGGTTCGATGCGTAACCGTTTTTTCGCTGGAGGGGACTTTGGCGCCGATACGCTGGCTGGGCGAATGAGGGTCCCTCAAATCAGGGAATTGCACCTCCAAGCCGGCCAAGGTCTTGAGCAAATCATCGTATTCCTTGTCGGTAACGGTGGGCTGGGCGAGCACATAATATCGGTAATTATGCTCGTGAAGCGTAGCGGAGATCTCTCGGATTTTCCTTGCGGCTTCGTCTCTCGTCATGGCAAGTTCGATGCGGGATGTTTCTCCCGATGGCAGAACACATTAATGGACGATCTGAAAACTCTTGAATTTGGCTTCTGCCGGAGCAAACCGGATTTGCCGATCCTCGATATAACCTT
>JAKQAH010000069.1 GCA_029568545.1 Candidatus Omnitrophota bacterium | reverse complement strand
GGATCAGCCATAACGCAACGATCAATCAGTTCCTGACGGAGCTGGACGGATTGCGGCAGGCCGAGAACAACATCGTCGTCCTGGCCGCCACGAATTGCGCAGAAAGCGATCTGGACCCGGCCATCATGCGCGCCGGACGCTTCGACCGCAAGATCCACGTGACCAAGCCGAACCTGGAAGAGCGGGCGCTTCTTTTCAAATTCTATCTTTCCCGGGTCAAAGCGGAGGCGTCGATCGACGTCAACATCCTGGCCCGCAAATGCCTAGGATTCTCCCCTTCCGATGTGGATGCCATGGTCCGCGAGGCCGGATTGTTCGCGCTGCGCGATCAGACGGAAACCATCACGATGAAACATCTCTCCGACGCTTACGACCGCATCTCCTTCGGCATGAAATCCAACATTACCCTGACCAAGAAAGAGAAGCTCTGGACCGCCTATCACGAAGCGGGGCATGCCGTCATTGCGTATCTTCTGCATCCGACCAACGACGTCATCAAAGCCACCATCGTTCCCCGACGGGGCACGCTCGGGTCGGTGTCGCAAAGGCCCGCGGAGGAGCTGCACTCTTCCGACCGGCAACAGCTGTTGGCCAACATCATGGTCAGCGTGGCGGCGTATGTGGCGGAGAAGAAAAAATTCGGCACAACCAGCAGCGGCGTCGGCGGCGGCGCGGGCAGCGATTTCGACACGGCTATCCGCTATGCGCGCTACATGGTCTGGAGCCTCGGCATGGGCCAGTCCGGGCTCGTCGGGGACTTCAGCGCCCTGAGCCCTCACGATATCTCCCCCGGCACGCTGGAGAAGCTCAACGCGGATGTCCAGGAAATCCTCCGCTCCTGCATCCGGGATGTTGAGGAAACCCTCAATAAGCACAATGACGTCTTTGAGCAATTCGCGCAGGAGCTTCTGAAGAAAGAAGAATTGGAATACGACGAGATCATTGCAATCTTCGACAAGCACGGGATCAAATCGGGGCGCTTCATCTCCCGTCAGGCGGACATCGCCCCGGAGGCCTGATGAACAAGTTTCTTTCCAGCCTGCTGGTCCTGGTCCTTGCCGCCGGCTGCGGCCAGCCGCCGCAGCTTCCGCGAATTTCTGCATCGGAGGCCCATAAAAAACTCGTCAGCATCCTGAAAATCGAGAGCAATCTCGATGTCACGACCAAAGAATTCGACCAAAGCTTATGGATCTATGTGCCGTTCACGGAAAGCTTCCTGGAGATGAAGGCAAAGCAAGACCCGGGACCCGGCCCCTCAGATACGCCCACCCAAGCCTCAGCCATTTATTTCCTTGACGCAAGACCGGTCCGCGACGGCTTTGAGATCCGTTACGACATCGGGCCATCCAAGAACTACGCGAAGAACCCGGGGTACGCTTCCACCTACTCCGAAAAGTTCCAGGCGGCCCAAAGGAACATCCTGATGGCCATCTCGCGCGCTTACGCGGATTTTGAGGAAGTTCCCGGCCAAGATCAACTCCGGCAGCAGGTGCCCGGAGATGTTGATTTTGCCGGCGCATCCAAGAACGCGTCGCATAAGCAGATGGTCCATGATTACATCAAGACCGAAAAAGCGCCTCTGTTTTTTGTCATCGTCCTGGCGGACATTGTCAACGGCCTGGAAACCAGGATCCTGCTCCATCTCAAGGACCTCAAGCGCGGCTCCACAGACCAGACATTTTATGAGGAATACACAAAACGCGTGATTAGCGAAGAGCTTACCGGAAATCCCGCCATCATCGGCGACGCTTCAGGCCGGCATGTGGATTTCCATGATATCACCGTGCCAGAATTCCTGGCCAAGCAGATCATCTCCCGCATCAGGTTCAAATACACCCAAAGCGCCTTCCCGCCGTCGGGAACGCCTAAAGACGAGATCTTAAAGGCCGTCGTTGAGACGGTTGATGCCTATGGTTTTGAGGGATTCGCTTCGGTTGTATTGAAGGACTTAAGTTCCGGAACGATCGATACGCTCACCAAAGAACAGCTGGCCTCATATCGCGAGAATCCTTCCGAGGGGCGTTTAATCCGCATCCGCTTCCAATAAGTTATTAACAGGGACCTGATGCTAAAGCATCAGGTCCCTGTTAATAACTTTATTTCGTCGGCCTTTCGAGGATTTTGACCCGCCGGCCTGAGACTTTCAAGCGCCCGTCGACATACAAAGCGACCGCGCGGGGATAGAGCCGATGCTCAAGCTGGTGGATGCGCTCTTCCAGGCTTTCCAATGTTTCATTCTCCGCCACCCGGAACGAATCCTGCAAAATGATCGGCCCGTGGTCCATTTTTTCATCAACCAGATGGATGGTGACGCCGGTAACCTTCACGCCGTAGGTGAACGCGTCTTTGATCCCGTGCGCGCCTTTGAACGACGGCAGCAGCGATGGATGCACATTCATGATTTGGCTGGGATATTGTTTGATAAAAAACGGGGTCAGGATCCGCATGTATCCCGCCAAGACGATAAAATCGATGCCCATCCCTTTCAGCTGGATCGTGATGTCGCGCTCATAGCTTTGCGGCGTCGCGTAATCCTTGCGGACCAAGACCAGCGTCGGAATGCCGGCCTCCTTCGCCCGCTTGAGCGCCAACGCCTTGCGGTTATCGGAAAACACCAGCGCCAGCTCAGCCTTGATCTCTCCGGCTTTGACAGCATCGATGATCGCCTGCAGATTGGAGCCGTTGCCTGAAGCAAACACTGCAAATTTCATGTCTAACGCACCTTTCTATCTTATCATTTTCGCTGGGCGCAATTCCTGATTATGCGGCGCTTCCCTTGTTATAGGCGATTCTGCCCCAGCGCGTTTTCAAAAAACCTATCAAGCCGGTCACAATAACGATCGCGCCGACCCCCACAAGAATAGACACTTTCGGGACAAATCTTGCGGCCCAGGAGCTGGCCAGCATCGCGAGCAAGAACGCCAGATGAATCACGATCTCGAGCGCCGAAAAGATCTTCCCGCGCATTTCATCATCGCAGAGCAGATGGACCATCGTGTAGGACGCGATAAAGATGGGGCCGACGACCATCCCCAGGCACAGGGCCAGCGCCATCGCGAACCAGATCACCGGATAGGCATGAACAACGGCCGCAAAGGCGATCAATATGACCCCGCCCGCGGAAAGACAGGAAAAGATCGTCGTATCCCAATGCTCCTTTTTGCCCCATCGCCCGTAAAAAAGGACGCCCAAAAACAGCCCCACGCACAACGAGACGGCAACAGAACCCAAATGCATGGTTTTGCTGCCAAAGGCTTCCTGGATAAAAACAATGCTGATGACATAGATCGCCCCGACGGCCGCAAGAAGAATAAAAAACATATAGACGATAAACCGGATCTCTTTATGCTTCAACAGATATTTGAATCCCGCAATAAATTCCTGCCAGAACGTCATTTTGATCTTGGCCACGATCTCCTTGCCTTTCTCAAAAATAACATCCTTGGAGATCCCGATCTTCTTCTTAGGGATGATCGTAAAAATGATCGCGCCCGACAAAAAGAACGTGAGTGCATCCAGAACGAAGCCGTTCTTGGCGCCCATCTTTTCGATGATCAGGCCGCCCAGTCCCAGCCCCAGGACCGAAGCAATCATCCCGGTGGAGGTCACCAGCGAGTTGGCCGTGATTAAATGCTCTTCCTCGACGATATCGGGGATGATAGACATCTTGGCGGGCACATGAAAGCGGCTGAAACTGAAAACCAGGAAAACGATAATATAGATCGGCAGAATGGCTTCCCAGCGGATAAAGACGATGGGGATGAACAGGACCAGCAGGCCCCGGGCCAGATCGCAGACAAAAAGCGTTGTCTTCCGGTCCCACCGGTCGATCAATACCCCCGCGAACGGCTGGATCACAAAGACCGGCAAGATGGTAAAGATCATGATCCTCGTTAAATGCGCGGTCGAGATCCCCGCACGCTCGGCGATCAAACCGACCAGCGCCATCTGATTAACGCGGTCGCCGAACTGGGAGATCACCTGCGCCAGCCAGAGCCTGAGGAAATTCGTATTTTTTGCGTCCGTTAACAGCTTAATCATACGGTTATTTTACCTCTGGGCCTCCAACTTCTCACTTCTTACTTCATATTTTTTATCGCTTCCGCTTGAAGGAAATATTCCCGCGCCTTCCCCGCATCGCCCCTTTGCTGATAAATCTTCCCCACATGCAAGCGGGCATAATAATCCAGGGCCTTTTCTCCGCCTTCCATCGCGATGACGCGCTCAAAACACGCGATCGCATCCTCTTGCCGCCCTACGGTCGCATAGCTGGACGCCAAATTGAATAACGCATTCCTGTCGTTCGGCTCGATGGCCAACGCGCGGTTATACTGATCGATAGACTCCTCGATGCGTCCCGCGCGCGAGAAAATAGTTCCCAGGCCGTAATAGGCCTGCGCGTTTCCGGGATCGCGCCGGATCATATCCTGATAATAATCCATGGCCGTCTCATAAGCGATCTGCCGATTGCGATTTAAAAGATCTTTCCACGAGCCTGGATCCGCCACCGTTTCATAAAAAACAAGGGCCTCGTTCCATTTTCCCTGGTCATACAGCGCCCGGCCCAGCGCGATGCGGTAGGAAGCGTTCAGGGGTTCACGTTCAAGAGCCCTTCGAAAATAAAGCTCAGCCTCCGCGAAACGCTGACGATTCGCCAACTCGAGGCCCGTAGAAAAAAGAATACGGGCATTATGAGGATTGTATTCCAGCGTGCGCTTGAACATTGATAGCGCCGAGCTTGAGAAAATCTCCAGATAAATCGTGACCAGGACCAGCACGCAAAAGAACGCGGCGACCATGATGCGCAAGACGCTTGCCGTAATAACCTTGGCCCGCTCATTAAACTGATAAAGAGCTTTGATGCCAAGGGCCATCAGGGCAAAAATACCGACGGAAGGCATATAAAGAAAATGCTCCGCTGACGAGATGTAGCCCGGGCCGACCCCGATCGTCGTGATGATCTGCGAAACCGGAAAAAGCTCGAGGCAGAACCAGGCCATAAAGAACTTGGCCGAGCCCGGAAGGCGTTTAGAGGAGCGGATCAGCCCGACAGCCAGCGCCGCAACCGCGATCAAGGTCGAGAACAGTCCGGGATCGCTGAACTTCAGGAACATCGGCTGCGCGCGGTCAAAGTGCAGCCCGACCGGCCAGATAAAAAGCCCCAGATACGTCAGGCAGGCGGTCAGGAACGTGAAAAATCCCAGCACGTGTTCCTGGGGGGTCCGCCATGGATAAATCTCCACAAATCCCAAAGTGCGCCTCAAGAAAATATAGGCGATGACCAAGGCAAAAAAAGGCAGCGTCAACGAATAACGCTTAGCTCCTTTCGCCGCAAAAAACAGATAGCCCAAAAGAACAGCCGGCAGCATGGCCGCCGACTCTTTGGACAGAAGGCCGCAGGCAAAAAGGACAAGAGACAGAACATAGAAAACCGCAAATTGTTTCCTCTGGCGCGATAGGCAAAAAAAGAAAAACGCGTTGATCGTGAAGAACGCGCTTAAGATGACGGCCCGGCCCGGGATATTGGAGACCGCCTCCCAGTGAATGGGATGAACGGCAAAAAGAAGCGAAACAAAAAAGGAAACAACCCTGTCTTCCAACAAAAGAAGCATCAGAAAAAAGACGATGACGGCGACCGCCAGATGAAGCCCCACGTTTGTAAGATTGTAAAAGAAAGGCCGCAGCCCAAAACACTGATATTCGACCCAAAAGCTCAACGACACCATCGGGCGGTAATAATGCCCTCCGCCAAAGAACGATTTCGTGAAAATCTTGCCCATCCCGGAAGGATCTTTGATATCGGGATTATTAACGATCGAGAAATTATCATCCAGCGTTTTAAAAGGAGAAGAGAGCGTGCCGGCATGCGCAAGAATGCCCAGGAGAACGATAATACAGACCAGCGCAATATTATTTTGGGAAATCTTGTGGGCAAGATTGGGCATGATGAAGGCGAAAAAATGGAGCCGATGAGCGGAATTATATCCTATTTTCCCCGCGATGGGTCGGAAAGAAAATAAGATATATCCTCAGCTTCCTCTCTGCCATGAATCGCAGGCGAGGAAACGACCGGCCCGCGTCAACAAAGACAGGAAAAATTTAAGCTGGCGAGAGGAGTTGAACCCCCGGCCCGCGCATTACCCTGAGCCTCTCTAAAACATTATATTGTAGCTCAGGGCTCCTCGGGCTCAGAGCACCACATCGGATGTCGCCCTCGGTGCGAATGCGCTGCTAATTTCAAAATATCCTGCCAGAACGAAACTCTTGTATGCTCGTTTCCTTAAAAATTTAACATGGAAACAAGAATATCTTCTTAATGAGGGCAGGAAAAATTTAAGCTGGCGAGAGGAGTTGAACCCCCGGCCCGCGCATTACGAATGCGCTGCTCTACCAACTGAGCTACGCCAGCATAAATTTTTCCTGCCGACCCTAGAACAATGGTGCCGAGACCCAGAATCGAACTGGGGACACAAGGCTTTTCAGGCCTCTGCTCTACCAACTGAGCTATCTCGGCAAAGGCACCATTTTTTATTTTTCACTAATGAATATATTAGTTTTAGGCCCACATTCTACCCAACCGCACAAAAAATGTCAACGATTTGGTGAGGGGCTACTCTCCCAACCGGTTCATGATCTTAACGAGGATATCCTGGGCAAGAGAGATCTTGGGAAGATAGGATTTGCGGGCCTTGACAGTCACTTTTGTCGTGGTCGGGCTCAAAGAGGCAATGGTAACGACAACCTTTGCGCTGTTGACATTGGCTAAAATAATGCCCCCGGCTTCGTTTTCCTCTTGCACTAAGCCCATGATGGATACAACTTCGACGGCCGTATCCCATACGAGATCCGCCTCGTTCTCGGTAATTCCCTCGACGGTATCGGGACTGATAATATATCCTCCCACGGCGCCGATACCTCCGACAACGACATAAATGCATCCGGAACACATGATCGAAACCGTCAAAATCATCGCTAAAAAATGTTTTGAACCGAGGGAAAGTCTCACGCCGCGCTCCTGTAGTTTATTGGAATTTCTTTTTCGCGTTCCGAGACGCTGGCCGGCACGAATCCTTACAAATATACCGTTGCGGGCGGAGCCATGCCGTTCTGGGAACCTGGATATCGAGAATTATATCTGGGAATGAATGATCACAGACAGTATCTATCGACAAAATTATTTTAACATAGCTGAAATGGGCCTGTCGATGATATTTAAGGAAATTTTAAGATAAGAAGCCCTTGAGCCTCACCTTATTATGAGACCCAAGGGCCCTTCGGAATAAAAGCAGCCCGCAGAATCGCATCCTTCTTGCCCGATAGGGAACCGGGAGAATTACCCCCGATTCGGCTTGGTGCCGTGATTGGCTTTTTTGGAGCGCCAGCTGAGTTTTCCTCTGCGTTTTTTCTTGCTCATGATCTTGGGTCCTTTTTAAATAATGTTAATAAATTTTTCCGCATAAAGATGATCGTATCTAAAACCGCTTCGATAATCAACAACAAACCTTTTTAATCGGCCTTTCCGCCGGAATTTCTTCCCGGCCCAGAACATCTTCAACTTCCGATATGCTTTCGATGATCTTCAAAGGCCCCAACCGCATAATGTCCTCCCGGTTGCTGGATCCCGTGATCACCGCAACCGTCCGAATGCCGGCCGCATGCCCGCTCTCGACGTCGATCGTCATGTCTCCCACGTAAAGGGCTTGCGCTGGCTTCAGGGAGAATTTCTCGAGAATTTGCCGCAGCATGTGCGGCGCCGGTTTCGGGTCCGCGACTTCGTCGCCGCAGAGAACATAATCAAAAAAGGCGCTGGCCTTTAAATGTTTGAGGATAATATGCGTGAAACGTGCCGGCCGGTTGCTGGCAATAGCCAGCCGATAACCTTTTTTCTTTAGCCTGTTAAGAAGCTCTTTGGCCTCGGGGAGAAAGGCTGTTCCCGACTTCAAAGCGCGCGCGTGATGCTGGCGGTAGATCGAAAGCCCTTGATCCGCCTCCTGCTCGCTCACAAACGTTGTAATCAAATGCCGGATCCCCCATCCCACCGACCGCTTGACCGTTTCGTCGTCGGCCGGCGGATGGCCCATCTGCTTAAGCATGTAGTTGATGCTTTCCGCCACCGCTTTATAAGCATCGACCAGCGTCCCATCCAGATCAAAGATCACCAGTTGCACGTTATGGCTCATCTTACCAATTCTTGCTCACGGCATAGACCATAAACAATCCTGCCAGGGCCAGCATCATTCCGACGGCGCCCTTGCACAAGATCATGACGTCTGTCCACCAAAGAAGGACCAGCGTGATCCCGAGGACCAGAATGAAGATCCCGGCTACAAATAGTACAAATTTTTTGTATTTGTTTTCGCTATTCGATTTCGTCATGGATAGCTCCTCCTTCTTGGGATGGGCGGCTTTTCCACCGCCGGTGCATCCAGGCCCATTCATGCGGATATTGCCGGATATACCGCTCGATCAGGCTCGTGATCTTGGACATGGTCGCATGGATCGTTTCTTCCTCATTTGCGCCCGCCACTAAATCCATGGGAGGCTCAATAATGACCTTGTGCGTATCGTCCTGCTGGCGGACAATGAACATGGGCAATATGACGGCCCCCGTGCGCAATGCGAAAACCACCGGTCCCGTCGCTGTCGCGGCCTTTTTTCCGAAAAAATCCACGTAGATTCCCCCATCACCGCCGAAATTCTGGTCAATGGGGATAAAAAGCAGATTTCCGTCCCGGAGCTCTTTCAAGGACTGGATCACGCATTCCCGGCGCGGGATCGCATAGATCGTTTCCAGCCCGGCTTCGCTTCTTTTCTTATGCAAGAATTCCGTCAGCTTCTCATCCCTTGTCTGACGGATAATCGAGCTGGTTCGATATCCTTGCCTGGCGCAAGCCATCATCATCAGGGGAAAATTGCCGAAATGGGCCGTAACAGCAATGACCCCCTTGCCGCGCGCCATGGCTTCCTGCAGATACGCCTTGCCCTCAAAGAAAACCTTCCGATTCGATTCTTTCTCATGCGACATATGGTAGAGAAGCTCGATCATGCCGCGGCCGAAATTCTCAAAACACCGCTTTATGATCTTTTTTCTTTCCTCAACCGATTTTTCGTCGCCGAAAGCGATTTGCAGGCTCTCTTCGGCAATTTTGCGCTGGTGGATCGTGAATCGAAATCCGATCGCAATAAAGATATGGGTGATGAAGCGCACGAACCCATAAGGAAGTTTCTCAAAAAGCCAAGCCGAACCATATAGCCCATAGCGCGCGATGGCGCGTTGAAATATCTTAAACGATTTGTTCGAGCTCATAGGAATTTTCCCTTACCGGACAAAACCCTTGAAATCCGGCACTTGTCGGCCATGTCATCTTTAGGGTTAATGAAAATAAGCCGGGGTATGGATCTCCCCAGGCCATCGAGGACAGGAATTTACCGTTTCTTCTTTGCCGCTCCGGAACACAAGATGTTCTGGACCGTTTCGATCAGCGCCTTTATATCCACAGGTTTCGTGATGTGCCCATCGGATCCCGCATCTTTCTCAGCTTGAAGATCCTCGGGCGAATCTTTGGCCGTCAGAAAAACAACCGGGATCTTTTGGGTCTCGGGATCTTGCTTCAGCCGCCGGCACACATCCCTTCCCTTCATGCCCGGAAGGATCACGTCCAGAATGATCAGATCCGGCATCTGCTTTTGGGCGATCTGCAGGCACTCTTCTCCCGAACCCGCCGTTAACACGGCATATCCGCGAGCCAAAAGAACGGGCCGCAGCGTCTTGATAATCGACTCGTCGTCGTCCACCAAAAGGATGCTTTTGTTCCAAGACGCATGCTCAGCCGCGCAAAACTGCAATTTTATCTTCACCTGGGTGAAATACAGCAAGACAATAATGTTGAGCAGAAGGTACCCTAGGGGAACAAGATCGATGCGCGGGATATAATGCGCCGCGATAAAAAGCAACATGATCGCATTCAAAAGGACCAGTAGTTTCCTGCCCCACTCCCGCAGGCCGATGACAGCAACGGAACCGATCGCCAGCAGACCGAACAGAAAGATATAATAGCTTGTCTGTTGTTCAAATCCCGGGACCTGGAAATATTGAAGAAAGATCAGGCATGATACGGCATAAAAGATAGCCAGCCCCACTCCGATGACCTTGACGCTGAGCATCTTGTTTTTCTTGAATTCTCCGACCATATCCCCCCTCCTTTGAACGGTCCTAAGCCTTGATATTCTTTTTTTGGCTTAAAACCCCCATTAGTATACATCCAAAACATAGAATTGCAAAAACATCTCCAAACTTTGTATAGAAAGTTTTTCTATCGTTAAAGCTTACCGGCGCAATCAAATAGCCGCTCACATATGTTTTCTGAGCTTTAAGCTCAGCCGCCACCTGTAGGGGGGGAACGATCCTTCCCCAAGAGTCAATGGCGCAGCTGACTCCCGTGTTCGCGGCCCGGACCAATCCCCTCCTGTTCTCAACAGCGCGGAAGATCGATGATTGCAAATGAAGAAAGGGCGCTTTTGTGTTGCCGAACCAGGCATCATTGGTGATATTTACCAGCAACGGCGCGCCTTTGCGGATGAACTGGCGCGAAAGCCTGGCCACCGTATCTTCGAAACAGACCAGGGCCGCAAACGCGCCGGAGCCGCCGCGGGGATTAGAAAAAGAAAAGACGGTGTATTCCTCTCCCCTTGAGAAATCGCCAATGCCCAAGAGATCCGATAAAAAAGGAAGGAACCGGCGCAGCGGGATGAATTCGCCGAACGGAACGAGATGCCTCTTGCGATATATTCCCTCGACGTTGCCTTGGGCCGACAGCAGAATGGCCGCATTGTAATAATCGTTCCCCTCTTTGATCACCGAGCCGAAAAGCAGCGGGATGTTGGCTGCGCGCACAAACGACTGTATCTGTTTGAAGAATTTATCTTCTTCCCAAAGATAATCGGGGCACGATGTTTCCGGCCAAACGATCAGATCGGGACGGAAAAGAAGGGCCTCTTGGCTTAAGGCAATATGCTCTTGAACGATCTCCGCTCTTGCCGGCCGGTGCCATTTCATTTCCTGCGGAATATTGGCCTGGATCACAGCGACGGACTGTTGCGGCAGAGAACGGAAAGATCGATCGGCCGGACGAAGACGGAATATCCCATACTGCCAAGCCAACACAAATACAACAACCCCGACCATGGCCGGGGCCGCAAGGGCCCATCTTGCAACCGATGTCCGCCGGACAAGAAATGCGCCGATGAGTTCCTTGATAAGAATATTAGCCATCACCACAAGAAAAGAAACGCCGAAAACGCCGGTAATATCGGCGATCTGGATCATGACCGGATTCTTATATTGGGAATGCCCCAGGCTGGCCCAGTCAAATCCCGTGAACAAATGCCCGCGGACAAATTCCAAGGCAACCCAAGCGCACGGCAGCAAAAATAATTTCGCCCATAGCGTTCGGCGGGAAAAAAAGCCGTAAATCAATCCGAATATCCCGAAATACAGGGCGAGATATAAAAGAAAGAGACTGACGCCGACAGCCGCGATCCAGGAAAACCAACGCGCAATGTTAAAAAACCAGTAAAGGTTCGCGGCAAAGAAAAGCAGTCCGCACAGATAAGATATCCGGAAGGCAGCCCAGGGCGTCTTTCCGTCGAGAGCGAACAAGAGCGGGATCAGACCCCCCCACGCCAGAACCCAGATGTCCGTTCGGGGGAAAGCGAGGGTCAGAACCCCCGCGGAAACAACGCTCAACAACCAAGGGCCGTACTTTCTCATATGAGGACCTGATGCCAGAGGACCTGATGCTCAAGCATCAGGTCCCTGTGAATAACTATTGTCCGCAGCATTTTTTGTATTTTTTTCCGCTGCCGCAAGGGCAAGGATCATTGCGCCCCACTTTGGGCCCGGTATGCCGGACAGGCGCCGGAGCAGATGTCGCCTTGTCGGGCGGCGAGGAAGGGGCGTGCGACAAACCGGAAATTTCATTGTGAACGAATTGCTGCGGAACGGAATGGAAAACGCTTTTGAATCTTTGCGACGGGCCGGCCTGCTGGATCTTGAAGATAAGCTCGGCAACTTCCTGATGGATCGACAGGTACATCGCCTGGAACATCTCAAAGCCTTCTCTTTTGAATTCGACCAGCGGATCCCTCTGGGCAAAGGACCTTAACCCGACCCCCTCTTTCAGCTGATCCATGCCGTAAAGGTGGTCTTTCCATTTGGCGTCGATCGTCTGCATGAGAAGCAGCCGCTCAATATGCCGCAACCGTTCGCCCCCCATGGATTGCTCCTTTTGGGCATAGAGATCCATTAACCCTTTAAAGATCAGGTCCTGGATCTCTGCCTGAGGCATATCCTTGATCTTTTCCTTATCTGCTCCGAGATCATAATGAAAGGTCGTTTTTAAATATTGGTCCAGGCCCTCGATGTCAAAAGAAGCCTCGGATCCCGAGAATAAATATTGCATGACGGCCCCGCTGACGGCATCTTCCACGGCCTCAATGATCAGATCTTTCATGTCCGAACCTTCCAGAACAGAGCGCCGCAGCTCATAAATAACTTCCCGCTGGCGGTTCATCACATCGTCGTATTCCAGAAGATGCTTGCGGATCTCGAAGTTATGGCCTTCCACCCGCCGCTGCGCCGTTTCGATGGCCCGGCTCAGCCACGGATGCTCGAGCACCTGGCCTTCTTCCATGCCCAATTTATCCATGACCCCGATGATCCTGTCCGACGCAAAAAGCCTCATTAAGTCATCCTCGAGAGAGACAAAGAACCGCGATGCCCCGGGGTCGCCCTGCCGGCCCTGGCGCCCGCGCAGCTGATTGTCGATGCGCCGGGATTCGTGGCGTTCCGTCCCGATAACCAAAAGCCCGCCGGAGGCGACAACTTTGTCGTGTTCCTCCTTAACCTGTTGCCGGAACTGCTCGATGAACTTTCTTGTCAGGTCCTCCTTGGCTTGGGCGTCGGCGCCTTCGCCAGCTTTCTGCTCGGCCAGGCTTTTCGCCAAATACTCGGCATTCCCGCCCAGGACAATATCCGTGCCGCGGCCGGCCATGTTGGTCGCGATCGTCACGGCCTTGTAGCGCCCGGCTTGGGCGATGATATGCGCTTCCATCTCGTGATATTTTGCGTTGAGGACCTTATGCGCAATGCCGCGTTGCGCGAGCATGGCCGAAAGCTTTTCCGACTTCTCGATGGAAATGGTCCCGACCAGGACCGGTTGGCCGGCCTGATGCCGCGCGATAATTTCCTCGACCACGGCCTGGTATTTCTCTTTCTGGCTCCGGTAAATGCTGTCCGTATAATTGGTGCGGCAAAGTTTCTTGTTCGTCGGGATGGCGATACAATCCAATTTGTAGATCTCTTTGAATTCCAGGGCCTCCGTATACGCGGTGCCGGTCATCCCGGAAAGCTTTTCGTACAGGCGGAAATAATTCTGGAAGGTGATCGTCGCCAGCGTCTGGTTCTCGCGCGCGATCTTGATGCGCTCTTTGGCCTCCACGGCCTGGTGCAGGCCATCCGACCACCGGCGGCCGGGCATCATGCGGCCGGTGAATTCATCGACGATAATGACCTCCCCGTCGCGCACCACATAATCGACATCTTTGGCAAAGAACTCGTGGGCTTTGATCGCCTGCAGGATGTGGTGGCGGTATTCCACCGTCTGCATATCGTGCAGATTCTCGACGCCGAACAGGCGGGCGGCTTTTTCCTCGCCGGTATCGGTCAGCGCAATAGACTTGGCCTTCTCATCGGCCATATAATCGTAGCCTTCGGAGAGGTTTTCGCCGCTATATTTGGCGTCGATCTCGTCCTTTTCCGTGATCCGCCGGCCCCGCAATTTCGGAACGATCTCGTTGGCTCTGTAATATTTGTCGGTGGATTCTTCCGCGGGCCCCGAAATGATCAGCGGCGTGCGCGCCTCATCGATCAGGATGCTATCCACCTCGTCGACGATCGCAAAATGATGCGGGCGCTGGACCATCTCGTCCTTGCTGGAAACCATATTGTCGCGCAGATAATCAAAACCGAACTCGTTGTTGGTCCCATAGGTGATATCGCAGCCATACGCTTGCTGGCGCATGGTGTGGTCGGATTCGTTTTGGATCACGCCGACGGTCAATCCCAGGAACTCGTACAGAGGGCCCATCCATTCGCGGTCGCGCCTCGCCAGATAATCATTGACGGTCACCACATGCACGCCTTCCCCGGTCAAGGCGTTGAGGTACGCCGGCAGCGTTGCCACAAGCGTCTTTCCCTCCCCCGTCGTCATTTCCGTAATATTCCCGTCATGCAGGACGATCCCGCCCACCAGCTGGACATCGAAATGGCGCATGTTCAAGACGCGCTTGCCGACCTCACGGACTACGGCAAACGCTTCGGGAAGGATCGCGTCCAAAAATTTCTTTTTGGCTTTCCGCAGGTCCTCACGCGCTTTTTCAACCTGAAGGAATAAGGCGTCGCGCTCTTCCTGGCTTTCCGCTTTTTTGTGCAGCGCTTTGAGACGCTCAAGATTCTCTTTTTCCGTTTGAACCGCGGAAATATATTGCGCTTTATATTCCGGCGTCTTGGCGCGCAGGGCATCATCGCTCAAAACGCCGATCTTTTCTTCGAGCGCATTGACCTGGGCCACGGTCGCGGCAAACCTTTTTAAAAGGCGGATCGACGGCAAAGGCAATTCGTCATTGAGGATAATATTGACTTTCGGCTGAAGTTTATCAATAAACTTCTGCGTGCCTTTGATAGAATGTTTTTTGAGGATCGAGTTAAACATAGTTATTCACAGGGACCTGATGCTCAAGCACCTGATGCTCAAGCACCTCCCGGAGACTGTCCCTATTATTATTTCTCCGGCTTCATTTTTAAGAATGCTTCAATAAACAAATCGATGCCGCCGTCCATGACCTTGGAAACATTGCCGGTCTCGACGTCGGTGCGGTGATCTTTGACCATCGAATACGGATGCATCACGTACGAGCGGATCTGGCTGCCCCATTCGATCTTCTGTTTTTGCCCGTATTCCTTGGACATCTTCTCTTCCTGCTCTTTGCGCTTCACCTCATAAAGCCGCGCGCGCAGGATCTTCATCGCCATCTGCCGGTTCTGCAGCTGGGAGCGCTCGTTCTGGCATTGCACCACGATCCCCGTCGGAAGGTGCGTCATGCGCACCGCCGAATCCGTCGTGTTGACGCTCTGCCCGCCCGGCCCCGAGGACCGGAAGATATCTATGCGGATCTCATCGGGGCTGATGGCCACCTCAATGGCCTCTTCGATCTCCGGGATCACATCGACGCTGGCAAAAGACGTGTGCCGCCTTTTATTGGAATCGAACGGGGAGATGCGCACCAGCCGATGGACGCCTTTTTCGCTTTTCAAGCGGCCGTAGACCATTTCCCCCTCAATGCTCAGCGTTGCGTTCTTGATGCCGGCTTCCTCGCCTTTTAGCTCGTCGATCAGCTTGACCTTGCAGCCGTGCGTTTCCGCCCAGCGCGTGTACATGCGCAAGAGCATGCTCGCCCAATCGCAGGATTCCGTTCCGCCGGCGCCGGCATTGATGCTTAAGATCACGTTATTTTTATCGAACGGCCCGGCGAGAATGCTCCGGATCTCGATCTCATTGACCGTCTCCGACAGCGCGCAGACTTCCTGGCTGATCTGCGCAAGCATTTCCCCGTCTTCCCGGGAAAGCTCGGTCATCTCCTCAAGATCATTGAGCTTCTCTAGGCTTTTGTCGAAAGGCTCAACACATCCTTTAAGGTATTTTAACTCCCGCATCAATTGATTGGCCTTAGCGGAATCGTTCCAGAAATCGGCGGCCGTCATCTGGCCCTGGATAGACTCAATCGTTTCCTGTTTTTGGGGAAGGTCAAAGAAACCCCCTGAGATGCTCCAGCTTCCCTTTGATCTCTTTGATCTGTTTTTGAAGGTCGTCAAACATAGCAAACGCGTGTTTTCGAATACTGATATTTACCGTCGAACCAATTGGGCGGTATTATAACATACCTCTTAAGAAAAGCAATCGAAGAGGCGCGCGCAACGTAAGTCCCTAGCGCTTCAGGCCCTTGAGCTCAAGATCAAATTCATCCTTGCTGTCCGCATAAAGCCGGGCATCATGCTCTTCGACTAAACCGCTCGTGACCAGTTCCACCAGGGACCGCTTAAAGGACTTCATCCCGAATAATTCCCCCTCGTCAATAAAGGGCTGGATCTCCCGGATGCGGTTCTCCCGGATCAGCCGCGAGATCGTCGGGGTGACCACCATCGTTTCGAATGCCGGGATGCGCCCCTGGCCGTCTTTGCGCGGCAACAGGCGCAGGGAAACCGTGCCTTTCAGGATCATGGACAGCTGCATGCGGATCTCGTCGTGAAGGTGCGGCGGAAAGAAGTTAACGATGCGGACAATGGTCTGGACCGCATTGATCGTGTGGAATGTCGTCAGCACGAACGTCCCGAGCTCCGTGGCCGTGATCGCCGCGCGCATCGTGGCCTCGTCGCGAATATTGCCGATATAGATGATATCGGGGCTTTGCTGCGTCACGTAGCGCAGCGCCATCGGGTAGGAGCGGACATCCAGGCCCAGCTCGCGCTGGTTGATGATGCTTTTTTTGTCGGTGAAAAGGAATTCGATTGGGTCCTCGATGGTGATGATGTGCTTCGCGGACATGTTGTTGATATATTCGATCATGGTCGCGATCGTCGTGGATTTCCCGCTGCCGGCGGGGCCGGAGGTCAGGAACAGCCCCTTGGACTCTTCGCAGAACATTTTCAGGACCTCGGCCGGCAGATTAAGCTCTTCGAAATTTTTCACGGTCATATGGACATGCCGCGCAACGATCGCCGGCGATCCGCGCTGCGTGAAAATATTGATGCGGAACCGCCCGACGCCCTCTTCGTCATAAATAAAATCTATATCGAGATTTTCCGCGAACTTCCGGCGCCGGTCCTCATTGCCCAACAAATGGTTGGTGATCGCCGCCATCGTGGATTTCGATAAAGGCTCGCCGCCGAGCGTCTCCACTCTTCCGTTGATGCGGGCGCGCGGCTGCGCTTTCGTCCTCAGATAAAGGTCTGAGGCCTCCCGTTCGAGCATGAGCGAAAAAACTTCTCTGGTATTCATAGCCTCTCCTTGCGTCTTTTTTTAAAACACTCTTTCATCTCTTTTTCGATCGCTAATAATTTAGCTTTTTGGGACAAGGAACCGCCGCTGTAGCCGCCGAGAGAGCCGTCTTCCCGGACCACGCGATGACACGGGATCGTGACAGGGAACGGATTGCTCTTTAATGCTTGCCCGACGGCGCGGACAGCCTTCGGCGAGCCCACTTGCCGGGCCACCCACTTGTAAGACCGGGTCTCGCCTAAAGGAATCTTAGCCGTAACTTCCAGAACTTTCCACTGAAATCTGGTCAAATTCGTTGACGATCGCTTCATCTGGCCGCCATTGTTTCGTTAGGGGACCTGATGCTTGAGCATCAGGTCCCTTATCCCCTTATCCATCTAAAGTTTGTTGAGCCCGCAGCTTTCTATGGTACGTGATCGCGAAGCGGTGCGCTTCGTCGCGCAGGCGCTGCAATAATTTCAGCCCGAGAGAGTCCGACGGCAACCGGACCGCTTCCCGCTTTCTCGGCAAGAATACTTCTTCCTCCCTTTTGGCCAAAGAAATGATCGGAACATGGATATCCAATGCCGTCAATTCGTTCAGTGCCGCCGAAAGCTGGCCTTTGCCGCCGTCGATCACGATCAGATCGGGGAACAACCGCCCCTCATCGCGCAGGCGCCGGTACCGTCGCCTGACAATCTCGGCGATCATGCTGAAATCGTCGATGCCTTGCACTTCCTTGATGCGGAACCGCCGGTAATTCTGCTTGTCCGGCTTGCCGTTTAAAAAAGCGGCCATCGAGCCGACGGCCTGATGGCCCATAATATTGGAAATATCAAAGGCCTCGATGCGTTCCGGCAACCGCGGCAGATTTAAAGCGCGCTGCAGCTGCTCCGCTTCCTTGTAATAATTGACATCCCCGGTCCCCGAATACAACGCGCCGATCGCCTGAAGCCGGTCGCGGACCGCAGCGGCTTTTTCGTACTGCTGCGCGGCCGATAACGTTTCCATTTCCCGGCTCAAGTTCCGCTGCAGCACGTCTTTCTTCCCCTCGAGGACCAGGCAAACATTCCGGATGTTCTTGGCGTATTCGGCCTTGCTGATTTTCCCGATGCAGGGCGCGTCGCACAATCCGATGTGATAATCAAGGCATTCCTTGTCCGGAAAAGGATCGCACGTCCGAAAGCGGAATATCTTCCGGATGATCGTTAAGGCCTCGCGGATAAGCGTCACGGCCACATACGGGCCGTAATACCGGGAACCCTTCGCTCTGGACCGCGGCCGTTCGACGGATATGCGCGGGAACGCCTCTCCGGTCACCTCAATGAGCGGATAGCTCTTGTCATCGCGCAATTCCACATTGTACTTCGGGTTATATTTCTTGATCAGGCTCGCTTCGAGGATCAGGGCCTCGGCCTCGCTCGCCGTGTTGACATGATCGATAGCCGCGATCTCGGAGACCAAAAGATCGGTCTTGCTGACCGCACCGCGCGATCGCCGGAAATAGGATTGCACGCGCTTGCGAAGCGCAACGGCCTTGCCGACATAAATGACTTTACCGTCGGCATCTTTCATCAAATAGACGCCGCTGGTCAGAGGAAGCTTGCCGATCAGATCTTGGATAGCCATAGGATCATCAGAATTACCGGATTACGGCCGATGGAGGACCGGACAGACTCGCCGCATGATCTCCCGCGCCTGCTCGATGCGCAGGATCCAACAAACGGCCACGTAAAATGCGAGCGCGGAAATTCCCACCAAACCGAGCGTGCTTATCCCGACGGAGAAACCCCGGGCGGCCCAGAGCGCCTCGCTGAAAATACCGGTCAGAAGCGCGGCCGCGATGACCTTCCCCGCATACTTCACAAGGCCGGAAGGAAAACTTCCCAGCCGTTTGCTCATCATAACAAAAAGCGCCGCAAAATTCACCGTGCCGGCAATCGAGCTGGCCAGAGCAACCCCTCCGATCTTCAAGGGCACCATGAGAATGAAATTCAAGACGGCATTAAGCCCCAGGCAGGCTGCGGCGATCTTGACGGGCGTTTTGGTGTCTTGAAGGGCATGAAATGCCGTCACGAGGATCTTGATCCCGCCGAAACTGAACAGGCCCAGCGCATAGAATACCAGCGCCAAGGACGTAATATCCGTCGAATACGCCGTAAACTCCCCGCGCTCGAAAAGAACGCGGATGACCGGGCGGGCGAATATCAGAAGCATCACCGTCACGGGCATCATGACAAGAAAGATATTCTCCAGCGCAAAAAGGATCGTTCGTTTGACCGATGCGAAATCCTTTTTGCTCGCCAGGGCGGAAAGCGACGGCAGCACCGCCGACGCCAAAGAGATGCCGAACACGCCCATCGGTAACTGGATGATCCGGTTGGAATAATAGATCGCGGAAATGCCGCCTTGCCCGACGATCATGGCCAGGGAAGCGCAAAACGTATCGATCAGAACATTAAGTTCATAAACGCCGCTGCCGATCATGCGGGGAACCAGCAGCTTGCCGATTTGAGCCGCGCCCGGATGGCGCAGCGTCTCAGGCCGCTTAAGGCGCATGCCGGACCTGTGCAGCGGATAAACATGGGCGGCAAGCTGAAGGATGCCGCCGATCAGCACCCCGATCGCGAGACCGAAGACCGGCTCTTGCATGGTCTTCGAGGAGATCAAAGCGCTGAAAATGATCGCGATGTTCAAAAGGCACGGGCTGAAGGCCGGGGCCAAAAATGAGCGGAACGTAAAAAGGATCCCCATGCTATAGGCCGTCAATCCGATAAAAACCAGATAAGGGAACATGATCTGGGTCAAGCGGACCGTCAAAGCAAGCGTCTTGGGGTCCGCCATGAACCCGGGAGCAATAATGCGGACGATCACCGGCGCCAGGAGCATCCCGGCCAGCGTAATCGCGCTTAAAACGATCAAAAACAGGACCAGGATAACGTTAAAGAACTTCCAAAAAGATTCCTGTCCCTTGGTGTGCAGATATTCCGAGAAAACGGGAACAACGGCGGAATTGGTCGCTCCCTCGCCGACAAAATCCCTCAGAAGATTCGGGATCCTCAGGGCCACAAAGAAGGCTTCGGCCCGCACGCCGGTGCCGAACATCCTGGCGAGAATGATATCGCGCAAAAAGCCCAAAATACGCGAACTCAGCGTGCCGACCGAAAGCAGCGATGTGGATTTGATAATAGCCCGCGCGGAATCCTCCCCCGGGCCGGAAATCCCTTCTTTCTCGCGCGATTTATCAGTTGACATCCCCAACCCTTTTTGTTATATTAGCCCATCATTTGCGGACGAGAAAAATTATTCCCGCCGCCGGATCATTTTTCCCGAAAGGAGCCTTGTTGTGCCACAACGAAGAACATCCATCAAAGATCTGCGCAAGAACCAAACGCGCCGTACCCATAACCTTGATCTCAAGAGCGACCTGAAAAAAGCCATCAAGAAGTTCCTTGCTTCGGTCAAAGCCAAGAACGTTCAGGAAGCCCAATCCGATTTCAAACTGCTCAATAAAAAGCTGGATAAATCCCTCAAGCGCAATTTGCTGCACAAAAATACCGTCGCGCGCCGCAAATCAAAGTTCAGCCGCCAATTAGCAGGCTTAAGTTCGTAACAACCGCTTCGATCGCGTATTCCGCCCTTAGGCGGCTGCGCTTGATATTTAAATCGGCCTCTTGGAGAACCAAGAGGCCTTTTTTAAATCGTTCCGCCGTCACGCGCCCCTTGCATTTCCCCCAAAACCAGATCAGCGCCCCAAGGATCTTCACGGGGACTTCTCCGTCCTCCATAAGCTCATTCACTATTTCCAGGGCTTCCGCCGGATGGCGCCGCTCGATAGCGCGCGTCGCATCCCAGATGTCTCTTGTTTTCCCGGCCGCGGCAAACTGCATGACCTTGGCGCCCACTGCGATCTTTTTGAGAAAATCATCTTTGGGATCCGTCTTGCGCGTCTCAAGGATCACGATCAGGCGCGCGTGATCCGCCTTGATAAACTCCAATAGAATGCGCTGATTCTTCTCGTCTAATTCTTCGGCATTCCGGATCAGGACCAGGCGTTTTTGCGCAAGAGCCGGCAGGGCGAGGAGGGCTTTCTTCAAAACATCGGCGTTGAGCCCTTCTGCGTACAAAGGCTCATAATCGAATTTCAAGGCATGGCCGGTCAGCGCGCAAGATTCTTGGATCTTGGCGATCTGTTGTTTCTTGGCGGGGCCGTTCTCTCCTAAGAAAAGATAGATCATTGTATCCGTGAACCGCTAATGGTGAATAGTTAATGGTAAAAGACAGGATGGAGAAATATATTGACCGGTAACTTCTCGTGAAATGATCTCTGGCATCTGCCATTCACGATTCACCATTAACTATTAACAATTCACCAGTTTACCAGTCTTCGATCGTCCGTTCGACGATGCGGCGGGCTAAATCTTTTATTGCTTCCTTGATCGCATTTTCCTCGGTCGTAGCCAAGGGGCCGGTTACAAAGTATGTTGCTTCTCCGACAAAATTCGGCTCGCTCCAGGCCGGCTTCTCGCTGTCCTGAGCGTTCCACATCTCAAAACTGACCGTGATATGCACGCGGTATTCCTGGACATCATCATCGTCCGTATAGCGCAACGCCGAGCGCTCGTATCGCTTAAGCTCCCCTTTTAAGACAAGGTCCGCTTCGCCCTCTTTGGCGATCTTAAGATTCCCGTCCAGCATGAACCGATCAATGACGGCATTGCGCGCATCCACCTCCAGCAACGGCAAATAAATATTGCGCCCTTCGCCTGTCGTAAAATCAATGTTGTTCTTGAACGGGTCGATACGGATCGTCTGGATGCTGCTGGGCAAGGTCGATTTCGTCGTGTACCCGCAGCTTGATAAGAAGACACATGGCACAAGACACAGGACACAAGCACAAATAAATAGAATCCGTTTCCGACTCAACTTCCCATATCCAAACTCTTGTGTCTTGTGTCTTGTGTCTTGTGTCATAGAAGGTTATTCCTTCGCGCTTATTTCGCGGATCTTCCTCAAGGCCTGGGAAGCCCAGGAAGTGTCTTTGAAATCATCGGCAACCGTCTGGTAATAGATCTTGGCGGCTTTGTAGTCCTTTTTCTTTTCATAAAACCTGGCGATCACAAAGTTATTTTCCGCCTCTTTCTCCCGAAGCTAGCGGATCTCTTCCTTGGCGCTGGCGGAGAGCTCGGCATCGGGATAATTCTCGACGAACTCCTTGAATTCCGCAACGGCGACCTGCGTGACCTTTTGGTCATACTGCGCATCGGTCGACCGCTTGGCATCGGAAATGGCGATCTGGTATTTGGCGGCCTTGGCCCATTCGCTGTCCGGATAATCGTTGATGACCTTTTCGAATTCGTCCCGGGATTCCTGGAACATTTTCTGCTCCTGCAAATACAGGCCGATCTTGTACTGGGCGGGCGCAGCCAAAGTCCCGTAAGGCGCATTCTTGATAACCGCCCGGAACACATCGATCACATTGTAATCTCCGCCCGACATGGCCTTAATGAACTTATTGCGGCCGCTTGCGCCTTCCAGCATTTTGAGCCCGATATCGTACTGTTTTTGCACAATCGTAGCAGCAAGATCGCTGAACGGATATTTGTCGATGACCACCTGATATTCCTTGAAAGCGCGGAACAGATTCCCCTGATCGTCGAAACACAGTCCGATATGGTATTGCGCATCAGGAGCCTGCCGCGCAAGCGGATAGTGTTTGATCAGCTTTTCGAACTCCGCGATAGCTGCCTTGTATTCCTTCTGCCCGTAGAGATCAATGCCCGCCTGCAATTGTTCTTGGGGAGTGTCTTTGACGGCATACTTGGGATTGATCCACTTATTGCTTTCTGGAGTCCAAACCCAAAAGGCGATCGTCGGCAGCAAAAAAGAGCCGGCTTTGTCCTGGTGGGCAAACGCCGGCGCAAAATTCGTCCCTGCAATAGTAAGACTGATTATTAATATAGATATTACATGGAAAGATTTCTTCATCATTGTGCCTAATGTACTACACTCTCGGAAGTTTGTCAATCATCCGCCAGAGAATATTGAGACAATAAAAAAGCCGGTAGCGACCGCTTAAAGAAAAGCATCGGTCCCTACCGGCTTATCACCGCACTTCTATTTGAAGAACGTCATGTTCATGACAAACGAAGCAAAGACAATGGCAACAATGGACATAAGCTTGATAAGGATATTCAAGCTGGGGCCCGAAGTGTCTTTGAACGGGTCGCCCACGGTATCTCCCACCACAGCGGCCTTATGCGCCGGCGATCCCTTGCCCCCGTGATTGCCTTCCTCAATGTATTTCTTGGCATTGTCCCATGCTCCTCCCGAGTTCGCCATCATAACAGCAAGAACGAATCCGGTGACCGTAGCGCCTGCCAATAGGCCCATTTCGGCTTCAAGACCGATCAAGATCCCAACCAGGATCGGCGCGGCAATGGCAAGCAATGAAGGAAATATCATTTCCTTTTGAGCGGCAGCCGTGGCGATCGTAACGCAACGGGCATAATCCGGCTTGCCTGTTCCTTGCATCAAGCCGGCGATCTCTTTGAACTGCCGGCGCACTTCCACAACGATCATTCCTGCGGCCCTGCCGACAGCGCCCATCGTCATCGAGCAGAACAAGAACGGAAGCATGCCTCCGATGAATAACCCTACCAGCAAATTGGGATTCAGCAAGCTGAGGTTCATGGTCTTCCCTAAAAGTACGATCTGGCTATTGAACGCCGCGATCAATCCCAGCGCCGTTAAAGCAGCGGACCCGATGGCAAATCCTTTTCCGGTCGCTGCCGTCGTATTGCCCAAAGAATCCAGCGCATCCGTGCGCTTTCTTACTTCCGGAGGCAATCCGGCCATTTCCGCATTGCCGCCCGCGTTGTCGGCGACCGGACCATAAGCGTCCGTCGCTAACGTAATCCCCAGCGTGGAAAGCATGCCGACGCCGGAGATCGCGACCCCGTAAAGGCCGGCATTGAAATCGGCTGCTCCGCCGGAAAGAAAATAACTGGCGAGAATAGCGACTCCGACCACCAGAACAGGAAGGGCCGTTGACATCATGCCGACGGACAGCCCTGCAATAATGACCGTTGCCGGCCCCGTCGAAGATTGACTTGCAATGTATTGCGTCGGCTTATAGCTGCTGGAAGTATAATATTCCGTCAGAACGCCGATGACGACCCCGGCCACAAGGCCGGTCAGGACCGACCAGTAAACCCCCAAATGCTCGACGCCCAAGATCCACCGGACGAGGAAGTACGAGCCAATGGCCATCAAAATGGAACTGCCCCAGACGCCCTTGCGCAAAGCCACCAGCAACGCTTGCTGATTGGCGTCCTCTTTGGTATTCACAAAGAATGTGCCGATGATGGAGGCCATGATGCCCACCGCTGCCATAACCATGGGCACCGTCACGCCGGGCACGCCTAACCCGGCCGCAACGCCCAGCGCGCTGGTCGCGACAATAGCCCCGATGTAAGATTCGAAAAGGTCCGCTCCCATGCCGGCCACATCGCCCACGTTATCGCCGACATTGTCCGCGATGACCGCGGGATTGCGCGGATCGTCCTCGGGAATCCCGGCTTCGACTTTTCCGACCAAGTCCGCTCCGACATCCGCGGCCTTGGTGAAGATCCCGCCGCCGACGCGAGCAAACAGCGCCATGGAACTGGCGCCCATGCCGAACGTCAACATAGCGGAGGTGATCGCCGTGATCTTGTCCATATTCAAGGGAAGAGGATGACCGGTATAATACCAATCAAGGAAATAATACCATACGGCCAGATGGAGCAATCCCAGCCCGACGACCGTTAATCCCATGACCGCGCCGCTGGAAAAAGCCACGCGTAACCCGGCATTCAAGCTTTTCATCGCCGCCGCAGCCGTGCGGTTGGAAGATTGCGTCGCGATGGTCATGCCGATAAATCCGCACAGGCCGGAAAATAATCCGCCCGTCACGAACGCAAACGGAACAAAGATGACCAGATATCCCTTCGACGCCATCCAAAGCAAAATAGCGAACATGACCAAAAAGAAAAGCCCGACCCCTAAATACTGGCGCTTGAGATACGCCCGGGCCCCCACGCGGACAGCCAGCGCGATCTCCTTCATCTTTTCCGTACCTTCGTCCTTGCGCATGATCGAAAGCGCAAGAAAGAAAGCGAAAAGCAACGCCACAATCGCGCTGATGGGCGCCAGGATAAAAAAGTTAAAACCGTTCATTTGTCCTTACCTCCTTTTTGATATAACCATACTGCTCACTAATAAATTTTGAGTATTCTACCACTTTTTCATTCTTATAAAAGCTTTTTTCAGCAGATATTAGCGAAGCCGTCCTGCTCTTTGCGGTCATTCCTAAACAACAAGATTGACCAATCTCCGGGGAATGTAGATGAATTTCTTAAGAGGTTTGTTCTGGACAAACTCTTGGATCTTTTTATCAGCGAGAACGATCTCTCTGATCTGGTCTTCCGTGCTTTCAGCCGGGATATCGAACTTTCCCCGCAACTTGCCGTTGACCTGAGCGACAATCTGGATGATCTCCTGCTCTAACGCCGCCTCGTCATAGCCCGGCCAGACAACGCGGCTGACGCTTTCCTGGCCCTCCCCGATCTTCTGCCATAACTCTTCGCAAATATGCGGGACGATCGGGGCCAAAAGCAAGACCATGGTCCGGCACACCTTATTGACAAGCGCCGGATTGGCTTCCCCTTTATATTTCTCCGCGTGATTTAACAAGATCATCATCGCGCTGATGGCCGTATTGAACTTATATTGAGAGAAATCTTCCGTGACTTTCTTGATCGCCATATGCAGCTGCCGGTTCAATTCTTTATCTTCGCTGTTGAATTTTTTTTGATCAAGCTCCACGCGGCCATGAGAATCATAGCGGCTCTCCACATAATGAACGACGCGGCTTAAGAATTTCCATGCCCCTTCCACGGCGCCGTTGCTCCATTCCAATTGATCCTCGGGAGGGGCCGCGAACAAAATGCACAGCCGCAGGGAATCCGCCCCGTATTTTCCGATGACCTCATCGGGATCGACCGTGTTCCCTTTCGATTTGGACATGACCTCGCCGTCTTTCAAGACCATTCCCTGCGTCAACAACCGGTGGAACGGCTCATCAAAATTGACCAATCCGAGATCCTTGAAAAATTTCGTGAAGAAACGCGAATAAAGAAGATGCAGGATCGCATGCTCGATGCCGCCGATATACTGGTCAACGGTCATCCAGTAGGCCGCTTCTTTCGGATCAAAGGCCTGCGTATCGTCCTGGGGCGAGCAATATCTCAAGTAATACCAGGACGAATCGAAGAACGTCGCCATGGTGTCAGTTTCCCGCCGGGCTTTGCCCTTGCATTTGGGGCATGTGACATCGACAAATTTTTTGCAGTGATTTAACGGGCTGCCGCCTTCGCCCGTGATCTTGACGTTCTGCGGCAATTCTACAGGCAGCTGTTCGTAGGGAACGGGGACCGTCTGGCATTTCTCGCAATGAATAAACGGGATGGGCGTGCCCCAATAGCGCTGGCGGGAGATCAGCCAGTCGCGCAGCCGCCAATGGACCGCGAGTTCTCCCATTTTTTCCTTTGCCATCCATTCGCCGATCTTCTGGATGGCGTCCTTGCTGTTGATGCCGTTAAATTTCCCGGAGTTGACTAGGATCCCTTCGCTCTCATAAGCGCAATCCATCGTCTCAATGCGCATATCAGGATGTTGCGGGTCGCTGATGACGATGCGCATCGGCAGGTTGTGCTCTTTCGCGAACAAAAAATCCCTTTGGTCATGCGTCGGGACCGCCATGATCGCTCCGGTCCCGTATTCCATCAAAACATAATCGGCGATCCAGATCGGAACAGTTTCGCCGTTGACCGGATTGATGGCATACCGCCCGGTGAAGATCCCTCCCTTGCCCGCATCTCCCGTCACGCGCGCGCTCTTGCTTTCTTTGGCAACCTCCGCCATAAAGGCGCGAACCTT
>JAKQAH010000053.1 GCA_029568545.1 Candidatus Omnitrophota bacterium | reverse complement strand
GGTTGCGGTCTGCGCAACATTGCCTCAAGCGAAAACTGTTTATACGAAAGCAAACTTAAAAAATCCTTTAGCTGTAGTATTAGGCAGCGAGCAAAGCGGGCTGACCGGTTTTTGGGTCCAGCACGCGGATTTGACGGTCAGGATTCCCATGAAAGGGCATGCCGATTCGCTCAATGTGTCAGCCTCTGCTGCGATCTTACTTTATGAAGCCATCCGACAAAGATCCCAATAAAGTGCGTCTTCAGGTCTTTCTTTCGCATAGCGGTGTTTGTTCGCGCCGGAAGGCGATGGAGATTATCCAGGAAGGGCGCGTGCGGTTGAACGGCGCCGTGTGTTCTGAACCGTCAACGCCGGTCGATCCCGAAAGGGACCATGTGTTTGTCGACGGTAAAAGGGTCCAGAACAAAAAATACGAATATGTCCTGTTGAATAAACCGGCCGGTTATACGACGACGAAATCCGACCGGCATGCCGAACGGACGGTCTTCGATCTGCTGCCGGCGAAATTTCATCATCTTGTCCCGGTCGGCCGTTTGGACCGCGATACCGAAGGGCTCATGCTGTTGACCAACGACGGGAATGTGGCCTATCACTTGACGCATCCGAAATTTAATATCGAGAAAACATATTTTGTCCGCGTCCGGGGAGAGGTATTGCCGGCCGAAAAAAACCGGCTTGAAAAAGGGATTTTTATCGAGGGGGAAAAGACGGCTCCGGCCAGAATCAGCGGCGTCAAACCCCTGAGAGATAAGACGGAATTGATGATGACGATCCATGAAGGGCGCAAACGGCAGATCAGAATTATGTTCGCGAAAGAAGGGCACACGGTCATTTATTTAAAACGCCTGACGCAGGGGCCGTTAAGTTTGGGAACATTAAAGTGCGGTTCCTGGCGCTTGTTGGATGGGCGGGAGATCGACCGGCTGGTAAGGCTATGATCACAATCAACAATTTAACGATGGGATTTTCTAAGCGGACGCTTTTTAAAGATGTTACGCTGAGCATTTTTCCCAAAGAGAAAATCGGGCTCACGGGCCCCAACGGCGCAGGCAAGACGACGCTGTTTTCTATTATTCTGGGCGAGACGGAGCCGCTCGCCGGCAGCGTGCAGATGCAGAAGAACCTCAATATCGGGTACCTTCCGCAGGAAGCGAAATTTGATTCGCAAAAGACCGTGATAGCGGAGCTGACCGAAGGCGACGAGCGCATCCGGGCCTTAATGGCGGAGAAACGAAGATTAGAAGACGAAAATCGCGCTGCGACGGACCGCTATGGCGATATTCTTCATGAGATTGAACAGCTGGGCGTTTATGAGATTGAGCACAAAGCGGAGAAGATCTTGATGGGGCTGGGTTTCAGCCCCTCCGATGTTCATCGCCCGATCATGGAGCTGAGCGGCGGGTGGCGGATGCGCACGCTTCTGGCGAAGATGCTGACTTATCCGTACGATCTTCTTCTTCTCGACGAACCCACGAACTATTTGGACCTCGGGGCGACCTTGTGGCTCAAGGATTTTCTGGCCAATTACCAGGGTGCGTTCGTCCTGATTTCCCACGACCGGGTCTTTCTCAATGACGTCACGAATTACACGATCATACTGGAAGGCGCCCAAATGATGAAGGTCAAAGGCAATTATGAGACATACGAGCTGCAGAAGGAGATCCAGCAAAAGTCGCTGGAGCGCCGGAAGAAAGTCGTCGATAAAAAGCGCCAGCAGCTGGAAGAGTTTACGCAGCGATTCCATGCCCAGCCCAACCGCGCGGCAGCTGTCCGCAACAAGCGCAAGATGATCGAGCGGCTGGAGGATATCGAGCTGGCCCATGAGGAAGAGAGCATCAAGGAATTTGAATTCTCCGAAATAAGGCCGAGTGGGTATTCCGTCGTTCAGATGAACGGCATCAGCAAATCTTACGGCGACAAGACGGTCTACCGGGGCTTAGATCTGGAGATCGTTAAGGGACAGAAAATCTGTCTGGTCGGCCCTAACGGCGCCGGAAAATCCACTCTTTTAAAGATGCTGGCCGGGGCCTTGGACCCGGATGCCGGCGAGATCAAGTACGGGCATCAGGTCGAGAAAGGCTATTTCTCGCAAACGCGCATGGACGTTCTTAATCCGGAACGGACGGCTTTCGACGAGGTTTGCGCAGCGGGCACGAACATTCCGGCGGTGAAGGTCAGGAGCCTTCTGGGATTGTTCAATTTCCGGGGGGATGATGTTTTTAAATCGGTCAAAGTGTTGTCCGGAGGCGAAAAAAGCCGGCTGATTTTAGCGAAACTGCTGATCAATCCCCCTAATTTCATGCTTCTCGACGAGCCGACGACCCATTTGGATATCGACGGTGTCAAAGCCTTAACGACGGCCTTTAAGAAATACAGCGGAACGGTCTGTTTCATCAGCCACGATCTGTACTTTATCAAGGAAATTGCGGATGGCATCGTGGATGTTAATGCCGGGCAGGTCAAGACTTATCCCGGCGGACTGGATTATTATTTAGGGAAAAAAAGGGAAGCGGAGAGCGGGCTCAAGGAAGCAGAGCAGAGGGCTCAAAAAGACCAGCGATCGGCGAAAAAAGACAAGAAGGGAAATCATCCCGCGGATCCGCAGAAGGCCATTTTGGCGGAACTTAATGCTCAGCATCGGCAAGCCTTAAAAAGACTTTCGCAGATCAAGAGCGATCTCTCAAAGCTTGAGAATGAACAGAAAGAGCTTGAGATGGAAAGCTATGTGAAATCGCGGCACCTGGCGAAAGCTTTTGACAAGCGGGACCCGGAGATCTTAAAAGAATACGGCCGGCGCCTCAAAGATATCCAGACCCGGCAGAGGGAAATCGAAACCACGATCCATGAGCTCAAAATAGAAAGGGATCGCATCAATAAGTAAAGGCCATGAACCTTAAGCTCGACCTGCATGATATTTATTCGAACGGCCGTGAATTGGAAAAAAACTTAACGGCGGTGATGGAAGAAGCGCAAGCCCAAAAGGCCAAGTGTGTTGAAATTATTCCCGGCAAAGGCAGCGGCCAG
>JAKQAH010000051.1 GCA_029568545.1 Candidatus Omnitrophota bacterium | reverse complement strand
TCGCGGGAGTATTGGAAAGCCCCAGTAATGTGGAATGGCTCAATCGACCGACCTGGCCCTTGATCGCATCATCAATGAGCTTATGGCGATGCCCGTGCACATTGACCCAAAGGCTGGAAACTCCGTCCAAATACCGTTTCCCACGGATGTCGATCAAAGAGGATCCTTCCCCGCGGTCAATGATGAGCGGCTCTTCTTTCAGCCAATCCCGCATCTGCGTGAAAGGATGCCAAAGATATTTTTTGTCCCAATCAGATAATTGTTTCGAACGATCGCCTTCGGCCGCAACAGGCGGCATTAACAGGCGGATATTAATCATTTCTGTAACGGTTTTTCGTATCGTTGAGAGTTTCAGATCTTTTAAATACGGGATGGTGCCCAGAATCTTCACGTTGCCGTACATGCGCACGGCATCGGGATTGGTTCTTTCGGGAAGGCCTTTTTTCCTTTTTTCTCCTTCGTTGAAAATGATACCCACCACTTTCAATCCAAACTCTCTGGCCTGACGGACCGTCAAAAGCGTATGGTTGATCGTTCCCAACCCAAGACGGGCAACAATAACAACTTCAAGATCCAGTTCCCGAATGAGATCTCCGACGAAATAACGATCCGCGATCGGCGCCATTAATCCTCCCGCCCCTTCCACAAGCATGAGATCATGGTTCGCGGCTAATTTGTTATAGATCGTTTTTATTTTCTTAATGCTAACGGTTTTCTTCTGGCGGGCAAACGCGAGATGGGGCGACAGCGGCTCTGGTGCAAAATACGGGTTAATCTCCTCTATGGGATCAGACAAAGATAAGGATCTCTTGAGAAATCGAGCGTCGTTGCCGGCGCACTGCACCGGCTTCATGACGCCGATCTCAACGCCGCGGTCTTGCAGTAAGGCCCCGAGAACCAGCGTTGTGATTGTTTTTCCAACAGCCGTATCGGTCGCCGTTATAAAGATGCCCTTGCGGTTCATCGGTCAGCCTCAACCCATATGATCTCAGATGTGGCATAAACACCCTGACCGGCATGAAAACACTCATTGTAGTAGCCGTTCATCCGAGACACGAGATCCTTTCCTAAATAAAAATCCTTTGCCAAAGCATTGGCGCCGATCTCCTTGATCCATTTGATCAAAGCGATCATGTCGGGAAAAACTGTTTTTAAATATTCCGATGATACGCGCACGTCGTGGAATCCCGCTTTTTCAAGCGCTTCGGTAACCTCTTTGCGACCGGCAAGCCGGCGTATCCCGGCATCATTGCTCCCAAGACATTCCTTCAAGGTCTCAAACAGTTCCCCGAACGTATCGTGCCCGAATATTGTTAAATAGAGTTTTCCGCCTTGATTTAATTTTGTCCGACAGTGCCCAAACGCTCTGGCCAAATCCGGCATCCACTGGTAAGCCAGATTGGAAACAATCGCATCAAAAGCACCGTCTTTAAAAGGCAAGGAAAAAGCATCCC
>JAKQAH010000026.1 GCA_029568545.1 Candidatus Omnitrophota bacterium | reverse complement strand
TATTCGGCGGGGCCTATTGGCTGTCGTGTAAGCCTATCGTGGACGAAGAGAAACGATTGAAAAAAGTTATCCATATCGCCACCGATATTCTGGATAGAAGGAATTTTGAAAAGAAACTCTATTCGCTTTCAATCAAGTTAGAGACCATCCTGACAGAAATACCGGATATCGTCGCCGAAGTGAATGAGAATAAAGTGTATACCTGGATCAACTCGGCCGGATTCGAATTTTTCGGCGATGACGTGATCGGGAAGGAAGCCGCTCATTATTTTGAGGGAGATAACGATACATATCAAAAAGTTCAACCCATTTTTAACGGCGACGAGAATGTCGTTTATTTGGAAAACTGGCAACGGCGGCGGGACGGACAAAAGCGCCTATTGGCCTGGTGGTGCCGAACCCTCAAAGATCAACAGGGACGAGTCAAGGGAGCGCTCTCAACCGCGCGGGATATCACCGATCTCCACGCCTCGGAAGAAGCGCTGCGGATCAGCGAGACCAAGTTCCGTTCTCTTTTCAACCATGCCGGGGATGGGATCATTATCCACGATTTTGAGGGTCGAATATTGGAAGTAAACGACGCTATATGCGAACGGTTAGGGTATACGCGGGAAGAGTTGCATGGGATGACACCCTTCGATCTGGATACTCCCGAATTTGCCGCTCTCGTCCCGCAACGATTGGATATCCTGGAAAAACAGGGGCATGCCATTTTCGAATCCGCTCACCGGAAAAAAGACGGCACGGCTATTCCCGTTGAAGTGAATGTACGCGTTGTGGAATTGAACGATCAGCCCTGCATTCTTAGCATAGTCCGCGATTTGAGAGAGCGCCACGAAGCGGAGAAAGCGCTTCGGGAAAGCGAGGCGAAGTACCGGAAACTGCTGGCCAATCTGGAAGAAGCGGTTTTTATCATCCGGAGAGACCGGACTATTGTTTTTTGCGATGGGGCCGTGCATGAAATCCTCGGTTATCAACCGGAAGAATTGATCGATCGATCGACACGGATTTTTTATGAGGACGATCAGCAATTCGATTATGCCGGGAAAATCTACAGCCGTCTGAGCCGCGGCGAGCATTTTGTATTGATCGAAGTGAATTTACAAAAAAAAGACGGGACCATCGTCAGGACGGAATTGCAAGGAACTCCATTCGATAAAGATCACATCACCTGTGTGATCCGGGATATCAGTCTTCTCGAAAAAGCCAAAAAAGAGAGGGAAAGTCTGGAAGATCAACTGCGCCAATCGCAAAAGATGGAAGCGATTGGATTTCTGGCGGGAGGAGTGGCGCACGATTTCAACAACCTGTTGATGGCGATCCTGGGCTATTGCGATTTGGCCATGCAACACATCGAAACGGATAATCCCGCCTTCCCCGATTTACAGGAGATCAAGAATGCCAGTAATCGCGCCGCGACTCTGACTCGGCAATTGCTT
>JAKQAH010000015.1 GCA_029568545.1 Candidatus Omnitrophota bacterium | reverse complement strand
GATCTTTTCATGCGGCTCTTCCTGGATCGTAAGGAAATATTCTTCGAACTGGCGGAATTTCTTGATGAGATACAGCAAGTTGCGCCGCCGTTTTGAAAGGATCTTGTTAAAAATCTTGATATTCCCGATGCCGACCGCCGCTTCAATCTCGTTCATCTTCGCGGAAAATCCGATGCGCTTGAACTGGAACTTGCCCTCAATCCCATGATTGCGCAACGATCGCAGCGCCTCGGCTATCCGATGATTGTTTGTAACAACAATCCCTCCTTCAATCGTCGTAATAATGTGCGCCGCATACAGGCTGAACGCCGCCATATCCCCCAGGGAACCGATCTTCTTGCCTTTGTATTCTGCGCCATGAGCTTCCGCCGCATCCTCGATCACTCGCAAATGATGTTCTTTGGCGATCGCCAGGATCTCATCCATGGCGGCGGGCTTTCCCATCAAGTGGACCGGCATGATGGCCCGCGTCCGCGGCGTGATCGCCTGTTCGATTTTCACCGGGTCGATGTTGAGCGTTTCGCGCTTGACATCGACGAAAACAGGATGAAAACCTGCTTGAAGCACAGCATTTCCCGTCGCAACGAACGACAGGGCGGGAACAATGATCTCATCGCCCCGCTGCGCCCCGAAATCATAAAGGACCGCGCAGGACAAGGCGTCCGCATCGGTCCCGCTGCTGACCGCCACCGCCTCTTTGACGCCAAACAGCTTGGCAAACCGCTCTTCGAATTCCTGGACATATTTGCCCCGCGTCACCCATTTGGTCCTGATGGCCTGATTGATCAATTTGTGGGCATCGTTGGTAATAGACACGGTCCCAAACGGGACCTTGAATTTTGCCTTGTTGGATAAAGTTGCGCTCTTATTATTTTCGATCTTCACTGCTCTTCCTTTTCTTGAAAACGTCCTTGGCGGCTTGATACCGTTCCGGCGTGCCGATATCCATGAATTTCTTGTCCGTGCGGTAACCGTAAAATTTCTCGCCGATAAGGCTGGGGAAAAAATCGTTTTCAAGCGAGAATCGTTCTTCTTCCGGCATATATTCAAAAATGGTTCCGTCAAAACAATAAATGCCGGCATTCACCAAAGGCTCTTTAGCCTCCTGGATTTTTTCGCGGAAACTGATCACCTGCCCTGAGCGATCTATCTCCAAAGTCCCGAAATCGGCCGACTGCCCTGCCGGAGATGCCAGGATCGAGACCAGGGCATCGTTCTTTTGATGAAAATCCAGGAAAGCTTCAAGATCCACCGGCAAGAAGGAATCCCCGTTAAAAACAAGAAAAGGATCGCTGAAAATGACGGGATGGGCATTCTTGAGCGCCCCGCCGGTCCCCAGCGGCTGGTTTTCCCTCGAGAAATCGATCGTTAATCCGAAATAATGTTCGCGATAATAGCTTTCGACAAGATCCGCCTGATATCCGGTGCACAAGACAATGCGGTCGACGCCTTGGCCTTTCAGATGTTCGATGATCAAATCCAGAAAAGGCCGCCCATTCACCTGAGCCATCACCTTGGGAACATCCTTGACGGCAGTTCTCAACCGCGTCCCGAGGCCGCCGCAGAGAATGACGCAATCGCAATCAGCATTTTTCATATTCGCCGTTCGGTTGATAAAAAATGATCTGCGTGCCGAGATTTTCGAATTTAAAAGGCACCAGAAGCAGTTTTTTGAGTTTTTCTTTGATCTTTGCTTGGGCGCCCGGCGGGGCAAAGATCAGCATGAACCCTCCGCCTCCGGCCCCGAGGATTTTTCCTCCGATCGCCCCGGCGCTTTGAGCTGTTGCATAGATCTCGTCGATCTGCTGGGTCGAAACTTTTTTCGACAGCCCCCTTTTAATCTTCCAGCTTTCATCCAGTAGCCTCCCGAATTCCTTCAGGCGGTCCTTTTGAAGCAAGGCCATCGCTTCCTGAACCATCTGGTACATCGTCAAAAGCTCTTTCTCCTTAGCCGGGATGTTCTTGATCTGGTGAGCCGCAATCGTCGAAGCCATCCGGGAAAATCCGGTGAAATAAAGCATCAGGTGCTTTTCGAGATTCCTTATTCTTTCCTCGGGGATCGTGACGCGCCGGACTTGAAGATGCATATCTCCGCCGAATTCAATGTAATTCAGCCCGCCGTAAGCCGCCAGCGTTTGGTCCTGGCAGCCGACATTGTCCTTGCACATTTTCTGCTCGATATGGATCGCTTCTTCGGCCAGGCGCGCTTTGGTGGGCATAACGCCTTTCAGGGCATACAGGCTGTTCAGAAGTCCGACGGTGAACGAAGAGCTTGATCCCAAACCCGTTCGGGCCGGAAGGTCCCCGTCGTGATGGATCTCCACGCCCTGCGTGATCTTTAAGAAGCGCAGCACTTCGCGCACCGCAGGATGGTCGATCTCATCGACGCTTTGCACCTGTTCCATCTGGGAATAAATGATCCTGGACTTATGCTCAAAGAACGGCGGAAGATACCGGCAGGTAATATAGCAATATTTGTCGATCGTGGTGGCTAAGACCGCCCCTTGATTGTTCTTGAACCACTCCGGATAATCGGTGCCTCCCCCGAAAAACGAAACACGGAACGGCGTACGGCTGATGATCATGATATGCTCGCTTCCTCTAGGATTTTGCGTTTAAGCTTGATCTTAGTCGACCGCAGCGTTTCATCGACGGCGATCTGGCCGAACTTGCGTTTGATGAGATCGAGGAACGCCGGATGGGTATGATATTTCATCCACGCTTCATCCCGAAAGGCCAGCACTTGCTGCGCGGTCAAGTATTTGGTCGGCAACGGCCGGCAATAGTAAGAATGCTGCGAATAGCCGGCATAACAATCCGGAAGTTCCCAGCCCGCTTGAACGGCCTGACCGTACAAGGGGCTTCCGGGATACGCCATAGCGGAATAAAAATTGCCTTCTTCCGTATTGAGTTCCATCGCGAGGTCCAAGGTCATCTGCATGCTTTTCATATCGTCCTCGGGAAGTCCGAAAATATAATTCGCGATGACATTCATGCCATGGTCCCGGATCTTCTTGACGACATCCCGGATATCAACGTCTTCGAAGCGTCCTTTGGTCACATCCTTCCTCACCTTCGTATTCGCGCTTTCAATCCCCAACGCCAGCCAATTCACTCCGGCTTTCTTAAGCGTTTCAAGGAATTTCTCTTTAACGGTATCGACGCGCGAATAACACCAAATGTTGAAATCGTAGCCCCGCTCGATGATCAGCTCGCACAATTTCATGAAATGGCTCGTATTAAGGACAAATAGCTCATCGGCTATTTTGATGTTCTTGATCCCCATTTGCGCGAACTTGTCGAACTCCTTGATGATGAATGCGGGGTCCCAGTAGCGGAACACAGCGCTGCCGTCGGAGAATTCGTTCTCTTGGCGATTGATGATGTTGATCATGCAGAATGAGCAGCGCATTGGACACCCCAGGCTCGTATACAGCGCGGCAAATGGCTGGCGTTCGCAGTTATTGGGATACGCATGCCAAAGCGACGTCCGGTAACGGTCCATCGGCAATTTGTCCCAAGCGATCCCCGGCAATTCTTCCGGCAGATCCCATTTGGACACGATCGGCGACGGCGGATTCAAGATAATGCGCCCGTCCTCCCGATACCCCAGCCCTTTGACCTCGCCAAGCTTATCGCTTAAATTCGTCTTAAGAAGATTGGATATCGTATAGACGCCTTCATTCTGGCAGACCATATCGACCGAAAAATGCCTTTGGAGGACTTCCGCTGGCAAAGCGGCCACATGCCCGCCGACGAACAGAACCTTGATATCCTTTCCGCAAACGCGCCGGACTTCATCCGCCAAAGAAACCATGCCCTCCATATTTTGCGAACTGGCGCTCGGCTGCTGGCCGTAGACCACAAAACAGGCGACGCGCGGATTCAGTTTCTTAACTTCCTGCGCCGCTTGCGAATCATCCAGACGCAAAGCTTCGCAATCCAGGATGTCCGCGGCGAACCCTTTCTTAAGGCAGTGCGACGTCAGCATCCCGGCCCAGATCGGCGGCTCGATCGCAGAAAAATCCTTGCTGAGATCCTGATAGTTTTTCTTGGCGGCGGTGGTGTTAATGAAGAGGATATCTAGCTGTTTCATCGTAGATCGCTGGAATATTTATATATTGGCGTATTGGCTGCGCTTGATGATTTGATAGCCTTTGACAAGCTCCTGGATCCCCGCTGAAAGAGATACCTGAGTCTTGAATCCGGCCTTTTCGATCTTTTCGTTGCTGACAATATAATCTCTCTTGTCGGGGTCTTCCCCTATTTTCGACTCGACAAAATAGAACTCTTTAACATGCTTCTTGATCTCTTCGCAGAGCTCCAATTTGCTTAAGTTGGCGTCGCTCAAGCCCACATTATAGGGTTCGTTCTTCATCTTGTCAAAGTGACCGAGGCAATGGATAAACGCGCCGGCAACATCCCGGACATGGATATAATTGCGCTTGAAATGAGGCTCAAAAAGGACGATAAAACGGTCATATACGGCGCGATAGGTAAAATCATTGACCAAGAGGTCGAGGCGCATGCGCGGGCTGACACCAAAAGCCGTCGCCAGCCTCAATGTTATGCCGTTGCCGGAATTCAATATCGCCTCTTCAGCGGCAACTTTCAATTTCCCATAAAGCGAAACCGGCC
>JAKQAH010000005.1 GCA_029568545.1 Candidatus Omnitrophota bacterium | reverse complement strand
AAAGAAAAAGGGGTGCTTCAGCCCATTCTTGTAAGAAAAAAGGGAGACCAGTATGAGGTTATTGCCGGCGAGAGGCGACTGAAAGCCGCGCAGGCTTTGGGCCTCGAAAAAGTTCCGGTCATCATAAAAGATGTTACGGACCAGGAAGCTTTTATTATTGCCCTTATTGAAAATATCCAGAGAGAGGAGCTCAATCCTATCGAAGAAGCCGAAGGCTACCGGAAGCTGATCGAAGAGTTTGGATATACCCAGGAAAAGATCGCGCAGTCCGTCGGAAAAGACAGGTCAACAATCAGTAATCTCCTGCGCGTTTTGAACCTTCCCGCGGATATCCGAAAAAGCATTTATAAGGGAGATATCTCTGTCGGGCACGCGCGCGCCCTGTTAGGCGTCGAGATGCCGACGGAAAGAGACAGACTTTTTGCCCTCGTGATCAAAAAAGGGATTTCAGTCCGGGAGCTGGAAAATCTTATTCAGTCCTCTTCCAAAAAAGGAGCAAGAAAAATCAAGGCGCAGACGCCGAAAGACCGGGACGTGATTGCCCTTGAGGAAGATTTGCAAAAAACTCTTGGGACCAAAGTGCGGCTCATCCATCAAAAGAAAAGAGGCAAGATCGTCATCGAATATTATTCTCTGGACGATTTGGATCGGATTATCCATTTGATAAAAAAATAATCGTCCGCATAAAATGCGAACAAAGAAGGAATTCTTATGATCAAAGGAATGACGGGGTTCGGGCAGGCGCAGTTGTCGTCGGGAAAGATCAAGGCGATCATCGAGGTCAAGAGCGTTAACCAGAGATATCTGGATGTTAATTATTTTTTGCCGCCCGGGTTCGGCTCTTTGGAAAGCAAAATACGCCAGATGATCCAAAAGGAGATCCAGCGCGGACGGGTGACGGTTTCGCTGAAGATCATTGAAAAGCAGACCCAGGAGGCAACGCTGAACAGGAACATTGCGCAGATACATCTGCGCAACGCGGCCCGGCTGAAAAAAGAATTCGGCATTAAAGGGGACCTTTCGCTCTCCGATCTGGTGCGGCTGCCTGGAGTTTTGGAGATCAAGGAAACGCACCTAAGTCCCGAAGCCCTCTGGCCTGTCCTTTCCAAAGGATTCGAAAAAGCGATTAAAAGTCTTCTTTTGATGCGCATGAGCGAAGGGCGCAGCCTAGCGAAAGATGTTCTGGATAAGCTGAAAAGCATGTCCTTGCAAATAAAGAAGATACAGAAGAAAGCCCAGGCGATTCTTAGTGAAAAGAAATCAGAATTGACTAACGAAGAATTTCGGTCTTTTCAGCGAGGGGCGGATGTGAACGAGGAAGTGACAAGGCTTTTGCATTATATTGACGAGATCAGGCCCCTTTTAAAAAACGGGACATCGGTCGGGAAAAAGATTGATTTTATCGCGCAAGAGATGCTCAGAGAAACAAACACGATTGGATCTAAACTGCAGGACAAGGTTGTGTCCAATGCCGTCATTTCGCTCAAAAGCAAGATCGAGAAGATCCGTGAACAATCGCAAAACATTGAATAATCATTTAGGCTGCCGTCGATGAAGAAGGGAAAGGTCATTATTCTTTCGGGGCCGTCGGGATCCGGCAAGACCACGCTTCACAAGGAACTTCTCGCAAGCCGCAAGGCCAAGAATACCCTCGTTAAAACAATCTCTTTTACGACAAGAGCCCGGCGCCCGGGAGAAAAGCACGGGGGCGACTATTTCTTTGTCAGCCCGAAGATGTTTTTACACAAAAAACGCTCTGGCCATTTTCTCGAATCCGAGAATGTTTTTGGGAACTATTACGGAACCCCTCAAAAAAGCGTTCGAGAGCTTTTGCGATCCGGGAAAAATGTTTTGTTGTGCATTGACGTGAAAGGGGCTAAAACTGTTCGTAGAAAGTTCCCTGAGGCGGTAACCATTTTTATAAAAACACCATCCCTGAAAACCCTTGCTCAGCGTCTTAAGGCGCGGGGCTCTGAAGAGAAAAAGACGCTTCAAGAAAGATTAAAAACGGCCCGGGAAGAGCTGAAAGCGGCAAAAACATATGAGCACGTCATTGTTAACGATCTTTTAAGGAATGCCTATAAAAAATTAGAAGCCATAGTCTTTACGGAAATAAGCAAAACGCCGCGGAAGGAGCCTCTCAAACGGCGGAAGAATGCAAGACGGCTGTAAGTTCTCATAAAATCTAGGGTTAGAGAAAGATGAGGCATGGGATTCGTTAAGGAAAGGAGAATAATTCTTTTTGACATTATATACGGCATATGATATATATTATCCCTATTCTTATAGTGTATAGGATGGGATTTTCGTAAAAAAATTGGCCAATGATCCGGAGGGATGTGTAAAAATGTCAGATTTACCCATTGAACAGTTGTTGCCCAGGGCGAAGTACAGTATCTATAAGCTTGTCAGCATGGCTTCAGCTCGCGCCCTAGAGCTTTCGGAAGGGCGGCGGTGCCTGGCCGAGAATATTAACACAGAGAAATTCACAACCATGGCTCTTCAGGAGATTTTACAAGGCAAGGTAGAGCTTAAAGACTCGACGGAGAAGGGAGCCGCGAAAGAAAAAGAAGAAGAGCCCAAAGAAGAAAAATTAGCGGCCTAAGAAAAGAGCAAGAGTTGTGGCGAAAAAGAAACGGGTCATTTTAGGTGTTACGGGAAGCATCGCCGCTTATAAAGCGGCAGAGATCATAAGACGGTTGATCGAGCACGGAATGCGTGTTTCGGTGGTGATGACAAAAGAGGCGGAATATTTTATAACGCCGTTGACGTTAGCCAGCCTGTCAGGGGAAACGGTTTTTTGCGAGATGTTCCCTCCTTCCTGCGTTCCTGCCGGAATGCCGCATATCGATTTGGCCCGAGAAGCCGACCTGCTGTTGATCGCTCCGGCGACGGCTAATACGATTGGGAAACTTGCTCACGGGATCGCGGACGATCTGCTCACCTGCGTTGCTCTTGCGACGGAGGCCCCGAAGATCATTGTTCCTGCGATGAATACGCAAATGTACAGGAATCCGATTGTTCAAGAAAATTGCCAGAAGCTAAAAAAGAACGGAGCTCGATTTATTGAGCCCATCGAGGGAAAGCTTGCCTGCGGAACGACGGGCCAAGGGCATATTGCCGACGAAACGACGATTGTAAAGGCAGTTTTACAGATTTTAAAATAAATATTACGGCGCGGTAGCCAAGTGGTAAGGCAGAGGTCTGCAAAACCTTTATTCAGCGGTTCGATTCCGCTCCGCGCCTTTAATAAATTTGGGCAAGTGGTGGAATTGCATACACGCAGGACTTAAAATCCTGTGGCCGAAAGGCTGTGTGGGTTCGATTCCCACCTTGCCCATGGGATGAAATTTAATATGTGGGGCCATAGCTCAGTTGGTTAGAGTGCTTCCTTGACATGGAAGAGGTCACAAGTTCGAGCCTTGTTGGCCCCACCACTTATAGAAAATGGAATATAAAACTGATTTAGACAAATTGAGGCACAGCTGTTCGCATATCATGGCGCAAGCTGTCAAGGAGCTTTGGCCCGAGGTAAAAGTTACCATCGGCCCCGCCATCGAAGACGGCTTTTATTATGATTTCGACAAGAAAGAATCTTTTACCGACGAGGATCTTCTGGCCATCGAAAAAAAGATGAAGGAGATTATCAAACGGAACCCTTCATTTACCATGTCTCGTATGAAGAGCTGCGACGCGATCGAGATGTTCAGAAAAATGGGAGAGACGTATAAGATCGAGCTGATCGAGGATCTTAAAGAGGACGAAGTTTCGATTTGCCGTACGGGCAATGAATGGCTTGACTTGTGTAAGGGGCCGCATATCGAGAGCGCCGGCAAAATCACGGCATTTAAATTGTTGAGCGTTGCTGGAGCCTATTGGCGCGGCGATGAGAAGAAAACGCAGCTGCAGCGCATTTACGGCACGGCGTTCTTTGATAAAAAAGAGCTCGACGGGTTCTTGAAAGTTTTGGAAGAAGCGAAAAAAAGGGACCACCGCAAATTAGGCCCCCAACTGGACCTGTTTAATTTTTATCAGGATACGGCCGGCCCGGGGCTGGTGTTTTATCATCCCGCGGGAGCGATTCTCCGGCGGATGATCGAGGAATATGTCGTCGAGCAAAACGTCAAGCGGGGATACCAGCTTGTCCAAACGCCGCATATTTTAAAAGGAAAATTGTGGGAGATCAGCGGGCATTCGGGGCATTATCGGGAAAATATGTTTTACTTTAAGGTTGACGACGAGGAATATGCGGTAAAGCCGATGAATTGCCCGGGGCATATCTTGATCTATAAATCCAAAACACGTTCTTACCGCGATATGCCTGTTCGGTTTTTCGAATTGGGCAATGTTTATCGTAAGGAGAAAGCGGGCGTCATGCACGGCCTTTTGCGCGTGCGGGGATTTACGCAGGATGATGCGCACATTTTCTGCAGAGAAGATCAGGTGAAGCAAGAGGTCATGAGCGTGATCGATTTTACGTTTGATGTCATGAAAGATTTCGGGTTCAACAACGTTAATATCGAACTGAGCACGCGGCCCGAGAACTATATCGGCACGCTTGAGAACTGGGAGACAGCGACGAAGGCTCTCGAAGCGGCTCTGAAAGAAAAAGGCCTGGCCTATCAGATCAATGAAGGCGACGGAGCTTTTTATGGGCCGAAGATCGATGTGAAGCTGAAAGATGCATTGAATCGCGAATGGCAATGCGCGACCATCCAATGTGATTTTGCCCTGCCCCAGCGATTTGAGATGGAATACATCAACGACGAAGGAAAAACGACCCAGCCGATCATGATTCATCGGGCGATTTTAGGATCTGTCGAGCGGTTTATCGGAACATTGATCGAGCATTATGCCGGGGCATTTCCTGTTTGGCTTGCGCCGGTACAGGCCGCCATTATTCCGATCGCCCCAGAACACGGCGGATATGCTGCCGCGGTCAAAGAGCAGCTGCAAGAACTAGGCCTACGCGTAACGATTGATGACAGAAATGAAAGCCTTAACAAAAGGATTCGGGAAGGTACGGTTAAAAAGATCCCTTACTTGCTGGTGATCGGCGATAAGGAAGTTAAGGACAGCACGGTCGCCATTCGTAAATATGCCGAAGGCGACCAAGGGGCATGTTCCGTGGGATCTTTTGCAGATAGGGCTTGCGAAGAGGTCAGAACAAAAAAACATTAAACAGGAGGTGCTGCTATTTCAAAATTTATTCGAGTGAACGAACGCATCAGGGCTTCAGAAGTCAGGGTGATCGGCCCGAACTCCGAGCAATTGGGGGTCGTCGGCATCAGCCGCGCACTAAGCCTAGCCCAAGAAAACGAGCTGGATCTTGTCGAAATCGCTCCGACGGCAAAACCGCCGGTCTGCCGCATCATGGATTACAGCAAGTACAAATATGATCAGGAGAAAAAGGAACGGCGCGTCAAAAAGAATCAGCACGTGACCCATCTCAAGCAGATACGGATGAACCCGAATATCGGAAGCGGCGATTATCAAATCAAGCTCAAACAGGTCATTGGATTTTTGGAAAAGAAAGACAAAGTCAGGGTTAATATGTTTTTCCGCGGGAGGGAAATGGCTCATAAAGAGCTGGGCAGAGGCGTGCTGGACAGAATGATTGCGGACACGGCCAAACACGGGCAGCCGGAGAAGTCTCCCATGATGGAAGGGCGCGTCATGTTCGTGATGATCAATCCGATCGGGAGCAAAATGTAGGGACCATTTTATAAAAACCAGACGTTAAGAAGAGCCTTAACGGCAAGGGAAGACGTTTTATTGAGAAAGGGAGAAAATGCCGAAACTAAAAACCAACAAATCCGCCGCCAAACGTTTTAAGGTGACGAAAACAGGGAAACTAAAAAAACGCAGCGCGCGCAGAGGGCATATTTTAGGAAAAATGTCGAGAAAAGCGAAGCGTAATTTGCGCCGGAGCACCTATGTCGCAAGCACCGACGCAAAGCAGATAAGGAGGATGTTGCCGTATGGTTAGAGTACGAAGCGTTCTTGCGTCAAAAAGAAGAAAAAAGCGCGTCCTGAAAAAGGCCAAAGGGCAGTTTGGCCATCGGCATTCGCGCTATCAACAGGCAAAGCGGTCCGTCGTCAAAGGCATGGCCTATTCTTATCGCGATCGCAAGGTTAAAAAGAGGGATTTCAGGGCGCTTTGGATCGTTCGGATCAATGCGGCTTGTCGAGAAGAGGGAGTGACCTACAGCCAGTTTATGAGCGGCCTTAAGCGCGCGAATGTCGGTCTTGATCGAAAAGCGCTTGCTGATCTTGCTATCAGCTCGCCGTCGGCATTCAAAAAGCTTGTGAAGGTTTCCCAAGACGCCTCTTCCGGGAAATCTGCCAAGAAAGAAAAAAAGACAAAAACTGCAAGCGCATAGAAACGAAGCCAAGAGAGGCCGCTTTCTGTTCGCGGAAAGAGCGCCTCTCTTGTTTTTGTCAAAGCTCCGGATCTGGGAAAGATATATGAACTTTGATTACGACAGCGAACAGCAAGAAGGACAACAAAAGATTGCGGCGGTAGCGGATCTCAAGGGTCTCGAGGAGATCCGTGTCGAGTATTTAGGCAAAAAAGGGAAGATCGCGGCGATGTACGCTGCCTTGGCAGGATTGCCCGATGACCGCAAGCCCCAAGAGGGCAAAAAAATCAACGAATTCCGCAGCCACATCTTCCATCTGATCGAAGACAAAAGAAACAGTCTTGTCGATAAAAAGCGTCAGGAAAAAAAAGAGACGATCGATGTCACCATTCCTGGCGTGTCCGCGCCCGTTGGGCACAAGCATATTTTAATGCAAACGATTGACGAGATTTGCGCCATCTTTGAAGGGCTGGGCTTTGCGGTCCAAGAGGGGCCGGAGGTTGAGACAGAGTTCAATAATTTTACGGCGCTGAATATTCCCGCTGATCATCCTTCCCGAGATGGGTTCGATACGTTTTATTTGAAGCGGCCGGATCCCGACGGAGAAAAAGGAAATCTCTTGCTGCGCAGCCATACATCACCCGCGCAGATTCGGATTATGCAAGCCCACAAACCGCCCTTGGCGGTTGTTGTTCCCGGAAAAGTTTACCGTCCGGATGCGGTCGACGCCAGCCATTCTTTTATGTTCCATCAGATAGAAGGGTTGTTGGTCGACGAAAATGTCAGATTTTCCGACTTGAAGGGGCTCTTGGAGGTTTTTCTGAAAAAGCTGTTTGGCGAAAACATCAAAATGCGATTGCGTCCCCATTTCTTCCCATTCACGGAGCCTTCCGCCGAAGTTGACATCTCGTGTTATATCTGCGACGGCAAGGGGTGTTCTGTGTGCGGGAAAAAAGGATGGCTGGAGATCATGGGCTGCGGGATGGTCCACCCGAAAGTTTTTGAAGCGGTTGGATATCCTAAAGGGAAATATACGGGGTTGGCGTTCGGCCTTGGGGTTGAGCGCATGACAATGCTCAAGCACGGCATCCGGGATATCCGGCTCTTTTTTGAAAATGACATGCGGTTTCTCGAACAGTTCTAAAAGACCCTTAAAATAAAATGAAGATCAGCGTCAACTGGCTCAAAGATTATGTAACGACCAAAATATCTCCGGCGGCCCTCGCCCGCGAGCTGACCATGGCCGGACACGAGGTGGAGGCTATTCTGTCGACGAAAGACGATGACGTCTTTGAGATGGAGATCACCCCCAACCGTCCGGATTGCCTGAACATGCTGGGCGTGGCCCGCGAAACAGCCGCTGTTCTCGGTGCTCCGCGAACGTTCCCAAAAATAAAAAAACGCACATGGCCGCGCCGGGGATGTCACATTGAAATTTCCGACCCCCAAGCGTGCTCTCGCTATATCGCAACCTTGATTCAAGACGTGAAGATCCAAGGATCCGAAGCCGGCATGATGAAAAGACTGACCGCTATTGGCATGAGGCCCATCAATAATGTTGTAGATGTCACAAATTTTTGTTTGATGGAAACCGGACAGCCGATGCACGCGTTCGATTATGACAAGCTCTGCGGCGGGAAAATTATTGTTCGCCGGGCGAGACAAGGAGAAAAGATCGTGACGATTGACGGCGTTGAAAGGTCTCTCGACCCGTCGATCCTTATTATTGCAGATGCAAAACAGCCGGTTGCGATTGCAGGCGTCATGGGAGGGAAGAATACGGAAGTTACAGAGCGCACGAAAAACATTCTTCTGGAAAGCGCTTATTTTGATCCGATCATTATCCGGAGGGCATCCCGCAAGCTCGGACTGAGCAGCGACTCTTCTTATCGGTTCGAGAGGGGGGTGGATGACGGCACCGTGCAAACCGGGGCGGATCGGGCCATTGATCTGATTCTTCGGGCTGCCCAAGGGAAGATAATAGGGCGTTCCGATATGCGGACAAAAAGTAAAAAAGGCCCCGGAAGAGCGATCGTCGTATCGCAAGGCTGGATTAATGCGCGCATTGGCGCATCATTGACGGCAGCGAAATGCCTGGATATTCTCAAAAAACTGGATTTTGGCGTTACACGCGGTAAAAAAGATATTTTAAAAATACGGCCACCCTCTTTCCGCAACGATGTTAAAGGCGCGGAAGATATTGTCGAAGAAATCGCCCGGATTTCAGGATATGACAGCTTGCCCGGGACTTTCCCGCAAATCAAGGTTTCGGCAATCTCTTCCGATCCGGTCCGCCGGGCGAGACAAACAATAGAAACGCTCTTTTTAGCGCAAGGGTTCAATCAGATCATTACGTACACGATGATCAGCCGCAAAAACCTTGAGATGTCCGGACAGGAAAGGCTCCCTGCCGTCGCCCTGATTAATCCGCTGACGCAAGACCAGGAGGTGATGCGCCCGTCGATGTTGCCGGGCTTCTTGTCCGTAGCTCTTTCGAATGTTAACAAAGGCCAGAAAAACTTTAGGGTTTTTGAAACAGGAAAGATTTATGGCATGGGCGGGGAAAAAGAAACCGTAGGAGTTATGATCGTGGGCCGAAGGACGGATGATTGGCGCCTGGAGAAGAAAGAAGAAGCGGATTTTTATGATCTGAAGGGCGTTCTGGAACAGATGCTCGCCCGCCTACAAATAGATAACAGCAAGGTCGAATTTCAACCTGCCGAAACAGACTTTTTTGAAGAAGGACAGAGCGCGGCCATTTTGATCAATGGGAAAACGGCTGGAGTTGCCGGCAAGCTCGAAAGCGGAATTCTCGACCGATGGGATATTAAGCAAAAGAATGTTTTATTTGCTCAGGTCGACATGGAAGAGATCTTCCGTCGAGAAAGCTCGCCCCGTAAATATGTTCCTGTTCAGGAATTCCCGGCGATCAGCCGGGATATCAGCCTGGCGGTCCCCCCAACGGTTTTGGCGCGCGATATTGAACGGGAGATACGTCAGGCGATTAATGCGCAAAAAGATATTGTATTAATGCAAACCAAATTCGTGGAGAAATACGAAGGCGATAAAATTCCCCAAGGCTATCGGGGAATGGTTTTTTCTCTGACATACGGCGCGCGTGCCGCCAGAACCCTGCGCGACGAAGAGGTCGCAGAGGTGCACAAGAATGTTTGCGCAACGCTCATCAAAAAGCTGGGTGTTGTCCAAAGATAATTGATGCTTGCCGAACGAAAAGTGGTATAATAACAACAAATCCCTGCGGTGCGCGTTAGTGCCCAATTTATAAAGAACCAATTGAACACTACGGGATGCTCAACTTCCGGAACATCTGCGGATGCTCCGGAGAGGCTCCCACTTGGCGAAAGGTTCGCTTATTCTCCGGCACGACGGCATAGCGGGGATTTTTTATGGTTCCTTTTTTCTGCTCTCCGAAGCTCTTTTGGCTGAGGCGCCTTCTTGACGGGGAATGGCGCGCAAGCCCAAAAGGCACAAGAAATTTCCGATTGTATATTCCTCAAAAGAATGATAATATAAATCCTTAAGATTATATTAGAAGCCACAGTGTTTTGGGAAAGCATTACGTACGCGGTGTGCCATCTCACAAAAAAAACGGTTAGAGAAAGGATATTAACTCTTTTACGGAATCAAAAGGAGGAAGAGCGGCTGGCCAAAAGCTTGGCTGTTGCAGGCAAGCTTTTCAAGATGAAAGAGTTCCAGAAGGCAGAAACAGTTCTGTTTTATGCTTCAATTGACGGAGAAGTCGAAACGTTTGATATGATGAAGAAAGCTCATCAGCTAGGAAAAACAGTGGGGTTGCCCAGCATTCTGAAGGACAGAAAGAAAATTGTCCCGATGGCGGTGGCATCTTTAGAAGAAGGCCTCGAAGAGGGTCCTTACGGAATTAAACAGCCGAAACCGGCGCAGACGCGGGTTCTTGACGAAGAGGCCCTTGATATGGTTGTTGTTCCCGGAGTGGCCTTTGACAGAAAAAACAATCGTTTAGGGCGCGGCGGGGGATACTATGACCGGTTTCTGAAGTCTTTGCCGTCGCGCACCGTAACGGTTGGCCTGGCTTATGATTTTCAAATCATGGACTCCTTTCCTTTTCAAGAAAAGCATGATGTTTCTGTTTCATGCGTTCTTTCCAACTAAGAACGCATTGTTTCTTCCGCAGCATTATTCCTCCTCAGTCGAGCAACCAAATCAAATCGGGCCCTGCTGTATCTCAATCCCGGGGCCATTATTCTAGATCTTCGAGAGAGGAGCATTCCCATGATAGATGAAAAACATATATACCTTCAGAGCGTCTTGAGCTGGCTGATTTTTGTTGCTGTCTTCTTTGCCGGGTATCTCTTAAGGTGGTTTTTTGCCGGGAAAAGAATTAAAGACGCAGAAATGAAAGCAAAAGCCTTAAGGGATTCGGCTCAAAAGGATGTAGAAAACAGGAAAAAAGAAGCCGAATTGCAGGCCAAAGACCTGATGATTAAATTACGCCAGGACTTCGAGAAGGAAAGCAAAGAGCGCCGGGAAGAGATCGTTAACAACGAAAAGCGGCTACAGCAAAGGGAAGAAAATTTAGACAAGCGCCTGGATCTGCTGGAGCGAAAAGAAAAAGATATTAACGGAAGACTTGAGGGGCTTCAGAAAAACGAAGCGAATATCAAAGGAAAGAATGAAGAGCTCGAAAGAATGATTGCCGAGGAGAAGCAGCGCCTCCAAAAAATATCGTCTATGAACGAAGAGGAAGCGAAAAAGCTTCTTCTTTCCCGCGTTGACGAAGATTTGCTGCAGGAAAAGGCTTCCCGAATCCGGCAGATGGAAGAGGAGATCAGGGACAATGTTGACAAAAAAGCCCGTAACATTATTGGGACCGCCATCCAAAGATGCGCTTCCGAGCATACGGCAGCCTCGACCGTTACGGTCGTCATGTTGCCTAGCGATGAAATGAAAGGCCGCATTATTGGCCGCGAGGGGCGGAATATTCGCGCCCTTGAAGCAGCGGCGGGTGTGGACATTATTATCGATGACACTCCGGAGGCGGTCACGATTTCCGGTTTTGACATGTTCCGTCGTGAAACGGCCAAAATCGCCTTGGAGAATCTTATTGCCGACGGGCGCATCCATCCCGGGCGCATTGAGGAAATTGTCGAGCGCGCCAAGAAAGAAATGGAAACGATCATCAAGGAAGAAGGCGAAAAAGCGGCTTTTGACCTAGGTATCCACGGAATGCATATCGAGCTTTTAAAATTAGTGGGCCGCCTGAAATTCCGGACGAGCTACGGGCAAAACGGCCTTCAGCACACCAAAGAAGTGGCGATGCTGATTGGATCCATGGCTTCGCAGCTTGGGCTCGATCCGAAAATTGCGATGCGCGCAGGACTTCTGCACGATATCGGCAAAGTGGTCAGCCAGGATGTTGAAGAGGGAACGCATGCTGTTGTGGGCGGGAATCTGTGCCGCAAATACGGTGAGGCGGAGGACGTGGCTAATGCTGTTGAATCCCACCATGAAGAAGTTGAAATGACGTCTATTTATGGCGCGCTGGTTTGCGCGGCGGATGCGATCAGTGCTGCACGGCCTGGCGCCCGTGCCGAGACGCTCGAAACCTATGTCAAAAGGCTCGAAAGTCTTGAGAAGATCGCCAATTCATTCAAGGGCGTTAGCAAGACCTACGCCTTGCAGGCGGGACGGGAAATCCGCATCATTGTGGATCCGGATAAGATCAATGACGACGAAGCCATCGTCATGGCGAGAGATATCCGGAAAAAGATCGAAGAGGGCATGGAGTATCCGGGGCAAATCAAGGTGATTGTCCTTCGCGAAAAAAGAGCCATTGAATTTGCCAAATGATCATTTTCTACAAGTCGTGACGGGAAGCAAACAGCCGATTAGGAACAAAATAAGGAGATCATGAACATTCTTTGCATTGGAGATGTCGTTGGAAAACCCGGACGGTTAGCCGTGGAAGGGCTTTTGGGCGATCTAAAAAAAGAGTTCAACATCGACCTGACTATTGTCAATGCTGAGAACGCTGCCGGCGGGTCGGGCATCACGGTCAAGATTGCCAAGCGGCTATTTGAGATAGGCTGCGATGTCCTGACGATGGGGGATCATGTTTGGGACCAGAAAGAGATCGAGGAATATCTGAACGAGGAAGAATATTTAATACGGCCGGCCAACTTTCCAACGGGAGCTCCGGGCAGAGGATGGTGTATTAAAAAAACGGCATCAGGAGCCAAAGTGGGCGTTGTGAATCTGATGGGGCGCGTTTTCATGAGATATCATCTGGAATGCCCTTTTCGCGCGGCCGATGCGATCATAAACGAGATTCGCAAGGAAACGCCGAATATTATTGTCGATATGCACGCGGAAGCGACAAGCGAAAAAGTGGCCGTAGGCCATTATGTGGATGGACGGGTCTCGGCGGTATTCGGGACCCATACGCATATTCAAACAGCCGATGAAAAGATCTTGCCTAAAGGGACCGCGTATATTACCGATCTTGGGATGACGGGCCCTTACGATTCCGTGATCGGGCAAAACAAAGAACATATTATCCGCAGATTCTTGACCAGTCTGCCGCACAAATTCCAAGTCGCTCATGACGATGTTAGATTACACGGGATGGTCGTCGCCGTCGATAAGACAACGGGGAACGCGAGCCGGATCCAGCGCCTGCAAAGGCCTTTTTGGGTCGAAAAAAGCGAGGCGGAAAAGGAAGAAAATTAAAACCATATTTGGCTTGTCGGAGATTTTTTGTTATACTATAATCCAAACAGCAAAGAAACGCGGCTGGATTTAGAGGGCAGAGCGGAAGATCAGAGGAGGCAGTCATGGGGCAATGGGAAGGGTTGGACCGAAGACAATTCCCGCGGGTCAATTACCCGTGTCTGGTGATCATCAACAGAAGCGATGATGGCGACGAGAAAGATAATGTTATTCTGACCCATACGGACAACATCGGGATCGGCGGAGTTTGCGTTGTTCTAAAACAGAGCGTCAAAATGTTTAGCGAGGTTGATCTGGAGCTGGACCTTTTGGATTTGGGCGATCATATATGTTGCAGGGGAAAGGTTGTTTGGAACGTCCAGCGCCAGCGCGAAGCCGCCGAAAAACCGCTCTTCTTTGATATCGGAATCGAATTTATGAATATTTCTCCGGATAATCAAGCGCGCCTGAAGAGAATTGTTGACCGCCTCGTAAGAAATGCCGTGTAACCCGCTTGCCGATCCATTCACCTTCCCTTCGAAAAAGTTGGTTCAGATTTCATATCTATTAGCGCTTTCGGAAAGGAACCATGGCCAAAGTTAGATTTGCGCCAAGCCCCACGGGATATCTGCACATCGGGGGCGCCCGCACCGCTTTGTTTAACTGGATGTACGCAAAATCCGTCGGCGCCTCGTTCGTCCTGCGCATCGAAGATACCGACCAGCAACGATCCAAAAAGGAATTTGAGCTAGAGATTCTCGACAGCATGAAATGGCTGGGGATGGAATGGGATGAGCTCTATTACCAAAGCCAGCGGTTCTCCTTGTACCGGGAATACGCAAAAAAACTCCTCGATGAGGGAAAGGCGTATCAGGAAAACGGGGCCGTTCTCTTAAAAACGATCGCTCAAGAGATAAAATTGTACGATCTTATCCGGGGAGAGATTGTTTTTGATACGTCCAATTTTGTCGTGCGCGATGAAAAAGGGGAAAATCTTTCGGGTAAAGACGGAACCCTTCTGTTGAAAGACGAAGTGTTGATCAAGGCTGATGGATCGCCCGCCTATAACTTCTGCTGCGTGATCGATGATTTTCTCATGGAGATCACATGTGTCATCCGCGGAGAAGATCATATTTCCAATACGCCAAAACAAATTCTGATATACCAAGCCTTGGGGATCAAGCCGCCCAAATTTGCGCATCTTCCCTTGATCATGGACGAAGAAGGAGGGCGGCTTTCCAAAAGGACCGGAGCTGTTGCCGTCAGTGATTATCGCAAGCAAGGGTTCCTGCCGGAGGCCATTATGAACTATCTCATGCTCTTGGGGTGGTCTCCCGGCGGAGACCAGGAAATGATTTCGATGGCTTCGGCGATTAAAAAGTTCTCTATCAAGAAGATCAACAAGGCTGCCGCGGCTTTTTCCATGGACAAGCTTAAATGGCTGAACAACCAGTATATCCGCCAGGCGGATACCAACCGCCTTGTCGATCTGATGGTCCCTTTTTTGAAAGAAAAAAAATATATTCAAGAGAATTTCGATAGGCAAGCCATAAAAAATAGTGTAGACTTATTTAAAGGGCGGATGGATACGTTCCTTGATTTTCTGGACCGGGCTGATTTTGCGTTTATCGATGACTTTAAAAGAGACGCGGAGGCGGTTGCCAAGCATCTTTCCGTAAAACGGACGAAAGAATTCTCTGTTCTGGCGGAGAGGTTCGGGCGGACCGAGCCGTTTGATGTTTCTTCGACGGAGAAAGCGTTCCGGGATGTTGTCGCGGAATTAAAGCTTGAGGCCTCTGATCTGGTCCATCCGGTACGGGTGGCTCTCACGGGACGCGCGGTTGGGCCGAGCTTATTTGAGACGATCGCTCTTTTGGGAAAAGAAAAAACAGTTGAACGTTTAAAGAAGGCTTTTGCGTAGTCAGAGATTACGATAGCGCGTCAAGGGGGGAGAATATGCGGCCGAAAATGTGGGTGATCTTGATGTTCGGTTTAATTATTTTTGCGCAGGGATGCGGCACGCTGAAAGGCGCCCGCGAGGGATTCAAAGAAGACTGGAAAGCTCTTCAAAAGACGGATGACTGGATCCGAGAGAATATGTGGTGAGTCCCGGCGTGTTTCCCGGAAATATTCAGGCGGGTTTATTGTGTGGCATTTTGCCCTGTTAGATCTTGCGCGGATCAAACAGGGCAAAGTTGTTTTAACGGGAAGTTTGTGGTAGGATGAGACACTTTGTTTTCAGAGACGGCTTCCTGTCCTCCGAAAGAGATCCGAGGGAGGACTGGGCAAGCCGTATCTGAATAAAAACTATTGTAGGTTTGCCCTGTGGTGTAATTGGTAACACGACTGACTCTGGATCAGTTATTTCTGGTTCGAGTCCAGACGGGGCAGTATAAATAAAGAAACCCCCTTAAGGGGGTTTCTTTATTTTTGATTTTCGTCTAAAAGATGAAAGCGGCATCAAGGGTAAATCCTCAACCATTTCATAGAGATAGCTTCTCAAAACAGATCTCTTTCTAGCAATTTTCTCTAATTTTTTCTAGACGCGGCTTTAAAACACGGTATCATAAAAGAGACAACTAATATTCATAGGAATATTAGATATACTTCTATGGCCCAAAAACACATATTGATGGTTGACAGGGATGGAGCCTTTGTCCAATCGACAACAAAACAGCTCCAATCCCGCGGCTATCGAATCGATGTGGCTCATAGCGGCAAAGAAGCGCTGGAAAAAGTCAATCAGTATCCCGACCTGATTTTGCTCGACCAAGAGCTCCCCGACATCACAGGAATGCAGGTATGCCAAGAAATACGGGGAGAAAAACGGTTAAACCACATCTCCATCATTATTTTCACGCCTCAAAACGTGTCCTCCGAAAGGATCAAAGGGTTTTCTTGCGGGGCGGATGACTGCGTCTCCAAGCCCATCGACAGCGAGGAGCTCGTCGCGCGCATCGAAGCTGTCTTGAGAAGAAACCAGGTGTTCCAGCAGGTTCAGAAGGAACAGGGGGCCCTCGCCACGGAACTAAAAAAAATCCTCAGCGAAGAAATGATCACGCCGTATTTTCAGCCGATTTATTCGATGAAAACCGGCTTGCCGATCGGGCTTGAGGCGCTCAGTCGGCCGCCGACCAGCGGATTGATCGACAATGCCGAGTTTTTGTTTAAAACGGCGCTTATTCTGGATATGTATTCCGAAGTCGAAAGGGTTTGCTGGAAAACGGCTGTTGCCCGATGGAAAGCTACGATCAATCAAGAAAAGCTTTTTTTGAACTGCACGCCCTATTTCATTGAAAGCGGGAGGCTCAACGAAGGGTTTATCGCCGGGCTTGAGATAGACCCCGGAAGCATTGTTCTGGAGATTACGGAACGCACGGCCATCCAAAAATATAATGTTTTCTTAAAAGAGCTGGATATGCTCCGCAATATCGGTATCAAGATTGCCGTCGATGATGTGGGCAGCGGGTTCGCGAGTCTGGATACGGTCGTCGAGATACGTCCGGACATCGTGAAAATTGACCGGCAATTAGTGCGCGAGCTTCACAAGGACGATCTGAAATACAATATTATGCAGGCGATCATATCGTTTTGCAAGAAAAGCAAGGTTCTGACGGTTGCGGAGGGGATCGAAGAGGAGAAAGAGCTGGAGGCGGTCAATGAGCTGGGGGTGGATGCTGTTCAGGGGTATTTGTTGGCCCGGCCGGCGCCGGAGGTCAGCCGCGATATTTTTACGCGTAAATTTGAGATCTGATTTTAAAAGCGGACTTATTCCTGAAGCTGCAAGCCAATGATTTTCCACCCGTAGCGTGTTTTGATCAATTCAAAACGCCATTCTTTCCCCGATGGGAAATGATGGTCGTCCGGGAAATAAAGCGTGACATCAATATGGGCGCGGTAACGTCCTTCGTTTTTGTCGAAATGTTTTTCCCCGATTTCGTAAGCCGAAAGATTATAAATGGGCGGGGAATCCAGTTCTTTTTCCCAATACGACATGGCAGGAATGGGATCGTTGTTTTGCCAGTAAGTTAATACGGTTCGGACGATTTTCATCGCGTCCCTTTGGCGGAGATAGGATTTCCCCGCGACCAAGAGGAGCAAAAGAACAAGAAGCGCGACGACAACAAGCGAGTTTTTTTTCTGCATATTTGGTTCTCCCGAGAAAAAGGCGCGTATAAAACATTTCCAAAATAACACATGGCCAACAAAGTGACAATAGCTTTTTAATATTCATCAGGGCCGGGGAAAAAGGCGACAGGCTCGGGATCATCGCTCATGCAGGGATATCGTTATAAAATTTTCTTTTTTCTGGGGATTCTCAGCTGCTTAGGGCTTGGCGGGTGCGACGCGATCTATAGGCTTCTGGACGAACAGGGCGCTGAGGAAAAGGTCCTGGTCGGAGAAGTCACGCCTTTTGAGAACAACCCGAAAGTAGAAGAAGTTCAGACGCTTCTCAATCTTTATGGGTACGATGTGGGGGTGATCGACGGCATTCTGGGATTGAGAACGCGCAATGCGATCGAGCGGTTTCAAAAGGATAATGGTTTGGACCCCTCCCGTTTTGCCGATAACGCAACATGGGAAAAGCTCTGCGTTTTTAAGGATAACGGGCTGATTGTCGATCAAAAACTGAACAATGAAAGAGTGCAGGCGCTTTTGAAAAAGGCCGGCTTCGATCCGGGACCCATCGACGGGAAAGTGGGGGCAAAGACCAAGAATGCCGTCATGGCATTCCAAAAGGCCAAAGGGCTTAAGGTGGACGGGAAGGTTGGGTATCGGACGCTCAGCGCGCTGGCAAAATATCTTTCGGACAATCCTCAAAGCAAATGACAGGAAAGCATCGTCTGATTCCGGCGGCAGGCACGAGGACAATATCTTGTAAAGCTTCCAGAATAATCGTATAATAACGCTTCATTTTTCTGGAACGCGGACCTGTCACGATTGGAAAAAAGCACAAAATCTATAAGAGGTTTTAGCGCGTGGGAACGTTTACTTTAAGAAAAGGGCGGAATATCCGAATCAAAGGAGCCGCCAGAAAAGAAATCGTCCAACTGCCGCTTCCCAAGCAGATCGGCATCCAGCCGTCCGATTTTAAAGGATTAAAGCTGCGGCCCGTTGTAAAAATTGGCGATCGGGTGAAAGTCGGGAGCCCGCTTCTCGAAGATAAGATTCGTCCGGGAATCCGTATTGCTTCCCCCGCAAGCGGGACTGTCGCGGCGATCAACCGGGGAGAAAAACGGGCGCTTCTTTCTGTCGTTGTCGAGACGGACGGAAAACAGGAGCAAGAGGCTTTCGAAAAGATCCCCGGCCTTCCCAGCCATCTCTCCAGAGAAGATGTTATCCGGATTCTCCTGCATGGAAATCTCTGGCCGGTGATCCGCCAGAGACCGTTCTCCAAAGTTGCCGATCCGCACGACACTCCCAAAAGTATTTTTATTCATGCCATGAATACCGAACCGCTGGCGCCTGATCTTGATGTTATCCTTGAGGGCCAACAACCGGCCTTTCAGGTCGGTCTCCATATTTTAAAGAAATTGACCGACGGCGAACTCCATCTATGTACCAGCGGGGAGGCCAAATCAAAAACTCTGACGCAGGCCAGCGGAGTTCAAAAACACTCTTTTTCCGGCCCTCATCCAGCCGGCAATGTGAGTACGCATATCCATTGGGTGGACCCGATCAGCAAAGGGGATATTGTTTGGTATATTGAAGCCGCGGATGTTTTGAGAGTGGCGCGGCTTTTTCTTGAAGGCGTGCACGTATCTAACAGGATCGTTGCGGTTACAGGCGAGGGCGCGCAAGGGCATCATTGTTATGCGAACACCGTTATCGGCGCCCCGGTGAGGAGCCTTCTGGGCGGACATATTCCCTCGGGGATGCGGTGTCTTTCCGGCAGTGTTTTAGCCGGAAAAGATGTCAGCGAAGAAGGGTTCGTGCGTTTTTACGACGCGCAGGTCACGATTATTCCTGAAGGAGGGAAAAGAGAATTCTTGGGGTGGCTTTCTCCCGGGATCAATAAATACAGTTTCTCGAGGCTGTTCGTTTCATCTTTTTTGCGAGAGAGCGAACGTTCTCTGGATTCGGACAAGCACGGCAGCGACCGCGCTATTGTTCTCAACGGCATTTATGATTCTTTGGTCCCGCTGGATATCATGACCTATTTTCTTGTGCGCGCGGTTTTGGCCAAAGACATCGAGGAAGCGGAAGCGTTAGGCATTTTGGAATGCGACGGCGAAGATTTTGCTTTGTGCTCTTTCGCCTGCCCGTCCAAGACGGATATAGGCAGCATTATTGACGACGGATTGGCTTTGATCGATAAAGACGAGTGATCGCTTATGGGATTCTTGGAGAATCAAATGAAGAAGGTTGAAACGCTTTTCGCGAAAGGAAAGCCTCTGGCGAAATTGTATCCCGTTTATGAGGCGCTGGACACGTTTCTGTTAACTCCGGGAACGAAAACACAAAGGGCGCCCTATATCCGCGATGCTATCGATCTTAAGCGCGTCATGATTTCCGTTGTCGTTGCATTGTTCCCGTGCATCGTGATGGGCATTTACAATACAGGCTATCAGATCCAGATGGCGAGCGCCGCGGAGCATTCATGGGCAACGGCTTTTGGGCAAGGGTTGCAAAAAGTCCTGCCGATCATTCTGGTTTCGTATGCGGCCGGCGGGTTCTGGGAAGTTTTGTTCGCGGTGGTCCGCAAGCATGAGATCAACGAAGGGTTCCTGGTGACGGGCATTCTTTACGCGTTGGTTTTACCGCCGACCATTCCTTTGTGGCAAGTGGCCGTCGGCATTTCGTTTGGCGTCGTGATCGGCAAGGAAATTTTCGGAGGCACGGGGATGAACGTTCTCAATCCGGCGTTGACCGCCCGCGCATTCGTGTTCTTTGCCTACCCGGCCCAAATGTCGGGCGACGCCGTTTTTGTCGCTGTTGACGGATTCACCAGGGCTACGCCTTTGGCGGTCGCTGCGGCAGCGCAGCGGGGCACCTCAGCCGTTGCCGCGCTACACCAGGCCGGCTATACGTTCCAGGATATTTTCTTAGGGTTTATTCCCGGATCCATCGGCGAGACATCGACCTTGGCCTGTCTGATCGGCCTCGCGTTTCTGTTAATAACGCGTGTTGCCAGCTGGAGAATTGTCGCCGGATGCTTTTTGGGATTAACAGCCATGAGCTCCGTTTTTTATTTTCTGCATGGGGCCGGAACGCTGGCGCTTTTTTCTTTGCCGCCGCATTGGCACATAGCTTTGGGAGGATTCGCTTTTGGGGCGATCTTCATGGCAACTGATCCGGTCTCATCGAGCGCAACGGATCTCGGTTGCTGGATCTACGGGGTCATGATCGGCCTTTTGGTTGTTCTCATCCGCGTCGTGAACCCGGCGTATCCGGAAGGCGTTATGCTGGCTATTTTATTCATGAATATCTTTGCGCCGCTGATCGATCATTTTGTTGTCCGACGGAATATTAGAAGGAGAATCACCCGTGCCGCCGCAAAGTAACCGCTATACGTTCATGTTTGCCTTTGCCGTCTGTGTGGTCTGCAGCCTTTCGCTGTCCGCCGTTTCCCAAGGGCTGAAAGCCAAGCAAGAAATGAACGTGGCCCTGGATATCAAGAAAAACATCCTGAAGGCGGTCGGTCTAAAGGACCCGATCCCTCCCGAAGCTAAAGCCCAGGAAGTTTTGGCTATTTATAAGCAAAAGATCGAGGAAAAAGTCTTAAATAGCCAGGGGCTTTTTGTTGAGGGAAAGTTGCCCAGCGACATCAAGGAAGGAGAAGGCCTCTCTCCTCTTTATGTTTATAAGGAGCACGGGCAAATCATGGCCTATTGTTTCCCGATTGTCGGCAAAGGATTATGGTCAACGCTCTACGGCTATTTTGCTCTGGAATCCGATGCGGTCACGGTCAGAGGGATCACGTTCTACAAGCACGGGGAAACGCCCGGCCTAGGGGCTGAGATCGAAAAGAGCTGGTTTCAGAACAATTTTAAAGGAAAAAAGATCTGGGATGCGGCAAAAAATATGCTTTCGCCGGTCAAGGTTATAAAAGGAAAGGTCGCCGATAGTGTTTCCGAGGAGAACGCGCCGTTCCATGTTGACGGGATCACCGGCGCGACGATGACTTCGAAAGGGGTGACGGCGATGATCGACAAATGGGTCCGCGCCTACGAGCCGTTTTTAGGGCAAATAAGGCAACGGGAAGAACTCTAGCGGCCAGGGATCAAAAAATGGCAGAATCTCTTTTTTCAAGAAAGAACAAAAAAGTTTTTAAGGACGGGCTTTGGGACAATAACCCGATCACGTTCCAGATCCTGGGGATCTGTTCGACGCTGGCTGTCACGACGCAGCTTAAGACGGCGCTTGTCATGTCCGCCTCTTTGACCTTCGTCGTGGCGATGTCCAACGTGGCGATCTCGCTTATGCGCAACTGGATCCCGTCGAAAATACGCATCATTGTCCAGCTCTCGGTCATTTCGCTGCTGGTCATTTTGGCCGACCAATTCCTGAAAGCTTATATGTACGATGTCAGCAAGCAGCTCAGCGTCTTTGTCGGGCTGATCATCACCAACTGCATTGTGATGGGCCGGGCCGAGGCCTACGCGATGGCCAATCCGCCGTGGAAGTCTTTTCTCGACGGACTTGGAAACGGACTGGGGTATAGCGGCATTTTGGTCATCGTTGGGACGATCCGGGAAATTCTCGGCAGCGGCACGCTCTTGGGCGCGCCGGTCATCCCGCAATCTTTTTATGACGCGGGGTATATCAATTGCGGCGTCATGGTCATTGCGCCGGGGGCGTTCTTTCTTTTGGGGATCATTATTTGGATCCAGCGGGCCATCAGCGGCTATGCTGAAGATTCCTAAAAGGGAAAAAAGGTTTTTATGGTCGAACATTATTTAAGCTTGGCGATCAAAAGCATATTTGTCGAAAATATTCTTCTGGCCTATTTTTTGGGCATGTGTTCGTTCTTGGCCTGCTCGAAAAAGATCGAGACGGCCGTGGGGCTTGGCATCGCGGTGGTCTTTGTGATGACGATCACGACGCCGATGAACTGGGCTATCAATCATTTTCTCCTGGCTCCGGGGGCCCTGGCATGGGCCGGCTTACCGCAAGCGGATTTAAGCTTCCTGAGTTTCATCGCGTTTATCGCGGTCATCGCGGCGATGGTCCAGATCGTCGAGATGGTTATCGACCGATATAGCCCGGCGCTTTACGCCGCTTTGGGGATCTTTCTTCCTCTGATCGCCGTGAACTGCGCTATCTTAGGAGCGTCTCTTCTCATGGACGAGCGCGATTATAACTTTGGGGAATCCCTTGTTTTTGGGGTGGGGTCGGGCATCGGCTGGGCTTTGGCGATCGTCGCCATGGCGGCGATACGGAAAAAGTTGCAATATTCTAATGTTCCGAGGCCGTTGAGGGGCCTGGGGATCACGATGCTCATGACCGGATTGATGGCGATGGGCTTTCTGTGTTTTGCGGGCATCAGTTTTTAATGAAGGAAAATGAACGTGGGCTTTATTCCGTTTGTGCTATTGAGTGTAGGCGTTTTTGTCGGGATCATTTTCATTCTGATCTTTTTGCTCACTTTTGTCGAATCAAAAGTCGCTAAAAAAGGCGAGTGTAAGATCCTGATCAATGATGAAGCCGAGCCGCTCGTTGTCTCCGGAGGCAAATCCCTTCTGAGCACGCTTTCGAACAATAAGATTTTCCTTCCTTCGGCGTGCGGCGGGGGAGGAACCTGCGCAATGTGCAAGTGCCAGGTCTTGGAAGGCGGTGGAGATATATTGCAGACGGAGAAAGGGCTCATTTCCCGCGGGGAACAAAAGAAGCATTACCGTTTGGCGTGCCAGGTCAAGGTCCGCGGCGATATGAAGATCCATGTTCCCGAGGAAATATTCAACATTCGGAAATTCGAATGTACGGTCCGGACAAACCACAATGTCGCGACGTTTATCAAAGAGCTCATTCTCCAGATGCCCGCTGGGCAGAAATTGGATTTTAAGGCCGGGGGTTACATCCAGATAGATATCCCCCCGTACAAATTGAGCTATAAGGAATTTGCCATTGAAGAGAAATATCGTTCCGATTGGGATAAATATCGTCTTTGGGACCTGAAGGCGGAAAATGACGAGCCCATTTTCCGCGCCTACTCCATGGCCAGCTATCCTGCGGAAAACGATATCATCATGCTGAATGTCCGTATTGCAACGCCTCCGGCGGGCAGCATGCACCTGCCTCCAGGGAAAGCCTCATCTTTTATATTCAACTTAAAACCGGGGGATCGCGTCACGGTCAGCGGGCCCTACGGGGAATTTTTTATCAAGGATACAAAACGGGAAATGATTTACGTCGGAGGCGGCGCCGGCATGGCTCCGATGCGGAGCCACTTGTTCCATTTGCTTAAGACGCTTAAGACGCGCGATCGAAAAATAAGTTTTTGGTACGGCGCGCGCTCGAAACGAGAAATGTTCTATGATAACGAATTCAAAGAACTTGCTAACGCATTTCCCAATTTCTCTTATAATATAGGATTATCCGAGGCTCTTCCGGAGGATCAATGGGCTGGGTATACCGGGTTTATCCATAGCGTGCTTTACGAGAATTATTTGAAGAATCATGAGCAGCCGGAAGAAGTTGAATATTATCTCTGCGGCCCGCCGATGATGATCAGCGCCGTCCAGAAAATGCTGGATTCGCTCGGGGTTCCGCCGGAAATGATCGCGTTTGATTCGTTCGGATAAATTTTATAGATCGGAATTTCAATTTGCATGTTCGCATGAAGAGGGGTCTTTGCCTTCTCTGCGGCAGGCGCAGGAATCGGGGTCCAGAGAGCATCCTTTGCGCAAAGTTTTCCGGGCAAGGATCAGGCCGAGCGCCATGCCCAGAAAGCAAAGGCTAAAGACAAGAAAAGCAGCAAGATAGTTCACAAGCGCAGTATAAGGCAAACATGACCGCAAAAAAAGAAAAAAATAAAAAGCTGAATATCAGCCAAAGCCAAGAGCTTGGGGTTTTACGCAAGATTGTGGAGATCACCAATGCACAGCCCGATCTTCCTAAGATCCTGTCCGAAGTGGTCGGCGTCATGACGGAAGCCACCAAGGCGGACTCCGTCTTTATTTACCTCTTTGATGAGAAAAAGCAAAACCTTGTCCTGATGGCTTCCAAAACGCCGCACTCCCGAGAGCTGGGGAAGATCCATCTTAGGGCCGGCGAAGGGATCACCGGATGGGTTGCCCGGGAAAACAAGCCCGTCGCGATTAAGGAAAATGCCTATCAGGACAAACGTTTCAAGGGTTTTGATGTGCTGCCCGAAGACCGCTACGAGGCTTTTCTTTCGGTCCCGATCATCTATAATAACGAAGCCATCGGCGTCGTGAATATCCAGCACAAAAAAGCGCACGAATATACTCCCGCAACGATCGGCATGATCACGCTGATCGCCAAGCAGATCAGCGGCGTGATCGAGCATGCGCGGCTGTTCCAGGATATCAAGCAAAAGGCTTTGCAATTCGACAGCCTGGTGAAGGTCAGCCAATCGATTACTTCCGAGAACTATATTGATGAGATCCTCAACCTGATTGTGGTCGTGACGGCCGAGATGCTCAATTCCAAGATATGCTCCATTATGCTGCTGGATGAAAAGCACGACGAGCTTGTCATCAAGGCTTCGCAGAGCTTGAGCCTGGAATACAAGAACAAACCTAACGTCAAGGCGCACGGCAGCGTTGCCGGAGAGGCCATGAAGGCCAAAAAACCCGTCACCGTGGATGATGTGCGCACGGAGCAAAAATACGGGTTCCGCGATTTGGCGATCAGAGAGGGGCTGACCTCGATGCTTTCCGTGCCGATGGTCGTCAAAGACCATTCCATCGGCGTTGTCAACGTTTACACCAAAGAGCCGCACACGTTTACTCGCGAAGAGATCAATGTGCTGCAAATGGTCGCGAATCAAGCGGCCATCGCGGTTGAAAATACGCATCTCATGCAGGAGGCCTTGAACGCCAAAGAGGCTTTGGAGACAAGAAAATTGGTTGAGCGGGCCAAGGGCGTGCTCATGCGCTTGAGCGGCCTCTCCGAGGAGGAAGCGCATAAAATGATCCATAAAAAAAGTATGGATTCCTGCCGGTCCATGAAAGAGATCGCGGAATCAATTCTTTTGATGGATGAGTTTCAAAAAAAGAAATAAGAAATAATTTCTTGACAGGCGCACAAACGGCTTGTATACTTGCAGAGTCTTAGAAGCAAGCAGTTAAACCGATGATGGTTTAGAAAATTTTTGGGCAACGCGGCCCGACCTACCACAGAGTTCCGTGGAAGTCGGGTTTTTTTGTGCCCAGATCACAGTCGGACGTTCCGGATTTATTCAAAGATCGCCGGCTTTTACATAAAAGCAAAGATGCTGTTGGACAGTGACGTCCTCTTTGGAAGCCCTGAAGGGTTTTCGGAGAGGATTTTTTTTGGTCAAAAACACATTCAACGGGAGGGAAAAATGTTAGACGACTTTTTAAAGAAAGTAGGAAAAATGGGGATAATCGTCGGGCTGGTTGCTTTTTTCGGCGGGTTTTACGGCCTGGCCGAAGCGGCAACTGCGGACGAGGCGGTGTTCATGGTTAATAACCTCTGGATGATGATCTCGACGGCTCTCGTTTTTATCATGAGCTTGGGGTTTGCCACCGTAGAGTCAGGCCTCACACAATCTAAAAATACGGTCAACATTCTCTTTAAGAATGTCACGATCGTGGGTATCGGGCTGCTGACCTATGCGGTCGGCGGATTCAATCTTATGTATCCGGGGGATGCCTGGATTTTCGGGAAATGGTTCGGGTTTTCGGGCTGGGGCATCTCGTCGCCGGAGGGAGCCGCCGGACTCATCGCCTATGCGGACGGGCATTATACCTACTGGACGGATTTCTTATTTCAGGGGATGTTTGCCGCAACGGCAGCCACAATCGTTTCAGGTGCCGTTGCCGAGCGCGTAAAATTGAACAGTTTTCTGATCTTCTCGGTGTTCTTTGTCGGATTGGTCTATCCGTTTCTTGGCAGCTGGAATTGGGGCGGCGGATGGCTGAGCGAAATGGGATTTCATGATTTTGCCGGCTCGACGCTGGTTCACTCTGTTGGAGGCTGGGGGGCATTAGCTGGCGCAGTCTTGCTTGGGCCACGGCTAGGCAAATATGCCAACGGAGCCATTAAAGCTATTCCGGGTCACAGCATGCCGCTTGCGACGATCGGAGTGTTTATGCTGTGGCTGGGGTGGTTCGGCTTCAACGGCGGGTCTGTTTTATCTGCCGATCCGGGGGCCGTATCCTATGTGCTGGTTACAACATCCTTAGCCGCGTGTGCGGGGATGACCGGGGCTATGTTTACGTCTCAGTGGATCCAGAAGAAGCCCGATCTGTCCATGGTTTTAAATGGCACGTTGGCTGGTCTCGTCGGCATTACGGCCGGAGCGGACACGGTTTCTATATTATCGTCCATTCTCATTGGCTTGATTGCCGGCATTTTGGTTGTCTTGGCGGTTATCTTTTTTGATACAAAATTGAAGATCGATGATCCCGTTGGCGCCCTTTCCGTTCACTTGGTCTGCGGCGTTTGGGGAACCTTGGCAGTCGGGATTTTCAGCACAGATCCAGCGCATTCTTTTGCGGTGCAGCTCATTGGCGTAGTCGCTTACGGGTTATCGGCGGCGGCAGCGGCCTTTGCCATATTCGGCGTTTTAAAAGCGACGACCGGCATTCGCGTATCCAAAGAAGAAGAGACGCAGGGGTTGGATATTGGGGAACACGGGATGGAATCTTACGCCGGATTTCAAATTTTCTTGAATCAGTGAGACAGGGAGAAACGGCGCCATGCGCGTATTTTTCTCAAAATTTCAGAAGCCCAATTTTATCTAAATGATGAATGAGAAAAAAAGGAGAATTGATATGAAATTAATTGTCGCCATGATCCAGCCGCACAAGATGCCGGATGTCAAAAAGGCGCTGTTTGATGCGGAAGTTCATAAGATGACCGTGACCAATGTTCTTGGGTGCGGGCAACAAAGGGGGTTCAAGGAAACGTACCGAGGGGTTATCCACGAGGTCAATCTCTTGAAAAAAGTTCGGTTTGAAATCGCTGTTAATGAGGATTTTGTCGAGCCGACCATTAATGCGATCATCAAAGGCGCCAGGACGGGCCAGATCGGAGATGGAAAGATTTTTGTCCTTGATCTGCCGCGGTGCATCCGCATCCGAACGGGGGAAGAAGGGAAAGAAGCTATAGGATAAATAAGGTCAATATTGTTGGAAGCTCTTGAGAAATCAAGGCTTTGGGGAAGGAAGTTCAGGGCGTCAAGGAAGGCCGTATCCCTCAGAAAACAAAGGGATTTTAGCTCTAGAAAAATCTTGACAAAAATATACGTCGGCTGTATATTCATCTATCTCACCTTTTAGGCAATGATGTCTGAAAAGGGATCTCCGACGTGAGAACAAGATTTTTTTGGTGTTGGGTGCAAGGGCACTGGCGTCCTCTTTAGCAAGGGTAAAACTGCGCAAAGAGGCTTTTTTATTGCATATTCCTTGAAATTCTCTGAAACGCTCCTTTTTCAAGAAAAAAGGGAGGATAACATGAGAACAAGATTAAGCGAAATCGGAATTCCAAGCATTAAAGGAGAACACATTATGACAACGGAGAACGGACGCAAAACGGTTCCCGACTATTATGGCGAAAACGTATTTGGCCTTAAGATCATGCGCAATTATCTGTCTGAAAAAGCGTATAAATCGTTAAGTGAGGCCATCAAGAACAATGGGGCGCTTGATCCGAGCATTGCCGATGAAGTTGCCGAAGCCATGAAAAATTGGGCGGTCTCGAAAGGAGCCACTCACTACACGCACTGGTTTCAACCTTTGACCGGATTAACCGCTGAAAAGCATGATTCCTTTATCGAACTCGACAACGAGGGAGGCGTTATTCTGGAATTCTCCGGCAGCGCGTTGATCCAGGGCGAACCGGATGCCTCCAGTTTTCCATCAGGCGGCTTGCGCGCTACCTTTGAAGCGCGCGGGTATACCGGATGGGATCCGACGAGCCCGGCTTTCATTAAAGAGGGTCCTCAGGGCGCCACGCTTTGCATTCCGACGTATTTCGTTGGGTGGCACGGAGAGGCCCTAGACAAAAAAACACCTCTGCTGCGCTCAATGAAGGCGATTTCCAAGCAGATCACGCGGCTGGCAAAGATCCTGAACATCAAGATATCGCAGAGCCCTTTTGCGACGCTCGGCGGAGAGCAGGAATATTTCCTGATCGATAAGAAATTTTATGATCAAAGGATCGATCTTGTTCAGACGGGTAGGACATTGTTCGGGAAGGCGCCGGCCAAGCACCAGCAGATGGCCGATCACTATTTCGGGGCTATCAAGGACCGCGTCATCGCGTTCATGGAAGATCTTGACCGCGAGATGTGGCGGTTGGGCGCGCCTCTTAAAACGCGTCATAATGAAGTCGCTCCGGGGCAGTATGAAGTGGCTCCTATTTTCGAGAATCAGAATATTGCCGTTGATCACAACATGCTGACCATGGAAGTTATGCAGAAGGTCGCAAAACGCCATGGATTGGCTTGTCTGCTGCATGAAAAACCGTTTGCCGGCGTCAACGGTTCAGGCAAGCATTGCAATTGGTCTGTGACCGGTCCCGACGGGAAGAACTGGCTCTCTCCGGGCGCCAATCCTCATGAGAACGAGCGCTTTTTGATCATGCTGTGCGCGGTCATCAAGGCGGTTGATACGCATGCCGGATTTTTGCGCGCTTCGGTGGCCTCGGCCGGCAACGACCATCGTCTGGGCTCTCATGAAGCGCCGCCCGCGATCGTTTCCGTCTATCTGGGCGACCAGCTCAACGATATTATCGAGCAGATCGAAAAAGGCTCGGGCATCAAAAGCTCGAAAAACGGCGGGACTCTGGAAGTCGGCGTGGATTCCCTTCCTAATCTGCCGCGCCATGCCTCTGACCGCAACCGGACCTCGCCCTTCGCCTTTACGGGATCGAAATTTGAGTTCCGCGCGGTAGGGTCAGCCATGAATCTGTCGGGAGCGAACGTTGTTCTCAATACGATCGTTGCCGATGCGCTGGACGAAATTTGCGGAAAGCTGGAAGATGCGAAAAAGGCCGATAAGAACATGAACAAGGCCGTCCAGAATATTCTTCAGGATATCATCAAGAAGCACAAAAGGGTCATCTTTAACGGGGATAACTACACCGAAGAATGGGTGAAAGAAGCAAAAAAACGAGGACTTCCGAACTTAAAAACCACGCCGGAAGCTCTTAAGGCGACCCTTGAGCCGGCCGTTCTTGCTTTGTGTGAAAAGCACGGCGTTTTGACGAAGAAAGAAATGATGTCTCGCTATGAAGTCTATCTCGAGGCTTATGAAACGATTATCAAATACGAAGCCGGTCTGGCGGCCGACATGGCCAAGACGACGATCCTTCCGGCGGCGATGAAGTATCAGATCGAGCTGGCCGAAACGATCAAATCTGTCGAAGGCATTAATAAGACAAAGTTAACAGCAAGCCGGAAGCTTCTCAAAGAACTTTCGCTGAAAACGGAAGAGGCGCTGTCAGCGATCGGAGAGCTTGAGAAATCTATTGCCGGCGGCTCTGCCAAAGACATGAAAGACAATGCGGCCGGGCTGCGCAAGATCATCGACGCGATGGAAGGCTTGGTTCCGGCGGAAGATTGGCCGCTGCCCTCGTACGCGGAAATGCTATTCATGATGTAGGAAGGGTCGGACGATACAAAAAAGCGGATAGTGTTGATCGGATTGCCCCGCAGTTTTGTCCAACGCTATCCGCTTTTTCTTAACAGGCCCAGGAAAAGATGGTTCTCTTTATCAAACACATCTCGATCGAAGGGCCTGGCACGCTCGGACAGTTCTTTGAAGAAAACGGATTTGAATCAAGAACGATCGAATTGTACGACCGGGCAGCTCTTCCCGGCGACCTCGATTCTCTTGATGCTGTCATCAGCTTGGGCGGCCCGATGAACGTTTATGAAGAGAGCAAGCATCCTTTCTTGGCGACGGAAGATGCGTTCTTGAAAAAGATCATGGACCGGCAGATCCCGATGCTCGGTATTTGCCTCGGATCTCAGTTGCTAGCCAAAGCCTGCGGAGCAAAGGTGGAGCGGTCTCCCGAGAAAGAGGTCGGGTTCTTTCCGGTGCGATTGACGGACGAAGGGAAGAGAGACCCTTTATTTAGCGGTTTAGACAGCTGCTTTGATGTTTTTCAGTGGCACGAGGATATGGTTCAGGTGCCCGCTGACGGACAGTTATTGGCCAGTTCTTCGTCGTGCCCGCACCAGGCTTTTAAGGTCGGTGATGCCGCTTACGGGTTGCAGTTTCATGTCGAGGTCACGGAGCCGGTCATTAGCGCATGGGCAGATGCTTATTTTTCTCCGGACGATTTCTCTCTCATGAAGCAAAAGGAGCGCATGCTGAAAGATTATTCCCGCAAACAAAAGAAGTTCCGCCAGACAGCCGAAAAGATTTATGAAAACTTTCTCGGGATCATCTCTCGGCGAAGCGCTAAGGGGCTAAGATGAGAATAGCGGCAGCTCAAATTAATGTGACGGTAGGCGACCTGGAAGGGAATCGGGCCAGGATCGCGGAGAGCCTCCGTCGGGCCAAGGCGCGCGAAGCGGACATGGTCGTTTTTCCGGAATTGGCGGTTTGCGGTTATCCGCCGGAAGACTTGCTGCTAAAAGACCATTTTGTGCGGGATAACATAAAGGTCTTGCGTTCTTTGGCAAGCGAGACCAAAGGCATTGTAGCTGTGGTTGGATTTGCGGATACGGATGGAAAAGGCAGGCTTTATAATGCTGCGGCCATTATCGGGGATGGGCGCGTAAAAAGCGTTTATCGCAAAGAAGCGCTTCCGAACTATGGCGTGTTCGATGAAAAAAGGTATTTCTGCTCCGGCCGGCGGAATAAGAATTTCGTTCTGGACGGCGTTCAGGTTGGCGTAAGTATCTGCGAGGACATGTGGGTCGAAAAGGGCCCTTGGTTGCGGCAAGCGCGCAGGGGGGCGAAATTGCTTATTAATCTTTCTTCTTCTCCCTATGAAGTCGGGAAGCTCAAAGAGCGCGAGAAGCTTTTACGGAAAAGGGCCGCGCAGACGAAATCTTTCGTCTGCTATGTTAATCTTGTCGGCGGACAGGATGAGCTTGTTTTCGACGGAAGCAGCATGGTCTTTGATTCCGCCGGGAAAATGATCGCGTCCGGGAAGCAATTTGAGGAAGATCTGGTGATCGTCGATCTGCCGATCGGCCGGTTGAAACAAAAACGGCCCATCGAAAATCGCTGTGCGGCCTCCTTCAGCCAAGACGAAAGGATTTACCGGGCCCTGGTTTTGGGAACGCGTGACTATGCGAAAAAAAACGGTTTTCAAAAAGCCGTTTTGGGCTTGAGCGGAGGGATCGACTCCGCGCTGGTCGCGGCCGTCGCCACGGACGCGCTTGGCAAGGAGAATGTGATCGGCGTGACCATGCCGTCCAGGTATACATCTCAAGGGACGAAAAAGGATGCGCGGAAATTGGCCGGGAATTTGGGGATTAGACTGATCGAGGCGCCGATCGAAAAGATGTTCAAGGTGTATCTTAACGAGCTCAAAGGGCTATGGCGGGGAACGAAGGCGGGGTTAGCCGAAGAAAATCTTCAAGCGAGGATCCGGGGGAATATCCTCATGGCGCTTTCGAACAAATTCGGATGGCTGGTTCTGACGACGGGGAATAAAAGCGAAGTCGCCGTCGGTTACTGCACTCTCTACGGCGACATGACCGGCGGATTTGCGGTGATCAAGGATGTTCCGAAGACAAAGATTTACGATTTGGCAAGGCTTAAGAATGCCCGGGAGGGGAACATGATTCCGGCCAGCATTCTTAAAAGGGCGCCTACGGCAGAACTCAAAGCCCATCAAAAAGATCAAGACAGTTTGCCGCCGTATGGGCTTTTGGACGAGATGCTCAAAGAATATGTTGAGCATCGGTGGCCGTTGGCGAAAATGGCAAGAAGGAGGGATCGAGCACTCATCAAAAATATTATCGGGATGGTGGACCGCAGCGAATATAAACGACGGCAGGCGCCCCCCGGGATCAAGATCACGCCCCGGGCGTTCGGCAAAGACTGGCGCCTTCCGATCACTAACTGTTATAAAGAACGGTAAAACCAGAAAATAAGCTGAAACAATGTTGGTATAAAAAAGAAGGAGAAGAGTGAATGGCGAAGAATACGGCAGCACCGAATGTTGTTGTGAAAAAAGAAAAGAAAGAAAAACAAAATGCTTATGCGGCAAGGGTCATTGACCTTGTCAAAAAAAGAAACCCGGGCGAATCCGAATTCCAGCAGGCCGTTACGGAGGTCTTGGGATCGTTGGGCCCCGTCCTGGAGGCGAACAAGAAATACGAAGATGCGGCCATTCTTGAACGTATCGTGGAGCCCGAGCGCCAGATTATTTTCCGCGTGCCGTGGCTGGATGACAAGGGAAAGATCCAGGTCAATCGCGGATTTCGTTTTGAATTCAACAGCGCTATCGGGCCGTACAAAGGCGGACTGCGCTTGCATCCGACGGTCAACCAGAGCATTCTAAAGTTTCTTGGCTTTGAGCAGGTTTTTAAAAACTCTTTGACAACATTGCCGATGGGAGGTGCCAAGGGCGGCTCGGATTTTGATCCTAAGGGCAAATCAGACAATGAGGTGATGCGTTTCTGCCAGTCCTTCATGACGGAATTGTTCCGCCATATCGGTCCCGATACGGATGTTCCTGCCGGCGATATTGGCGTCGGCGGACGGGAAATCGGGTATCTGTTCGGGCAGTACAAGCGCTTACGCAACGAATTTACGGGGGTCCTGACGGGAAAAGCGCTAAATTGGGGCGGCTCGCTGATCCGACCGGAAGCGACAGGGTACGGCGCCGTGTATTTTGCCGAAGAAATGCTCAAGACGCGCAAAGACAGCATGAAGCGGAAAATTGTCACGGTCTCCGGTTCCGGCAACGTCGCTCAATATACCGTCGAAAAAGTCAACCAGCTGGGAGGCAAGGTCGTGTCTTTGTCGGATTCCAGCGGAACGATCTATGACCCGGACGGCATTGACGATGAAAAGCTCGCCTTCGTCGATGACCTCAAAAATGTCCGCCGCGGGCGCATCAAAGAATACGCCGAAAGGTTCGGATGCAAATATCTGGAAGGGCAAAAACCTTGGGGGATCAAATGTGATTGCGCGTTCCAGAGCGCCACGCAGAATGAGATTGACGCCAGTGACGCCAAGACATTGCTCAAGAATGGATGTTTCCTCGTCAGCGAAGGCGCGAACATGCCTTCCACGCCGGAAGCGATCGAGCTCTATCTGGAGAAGGGGATTCTTTACGGGCCGGGAAAAGCGGCAAACGCCGGCGGCGTTTCTGTTTCCGGTCTTGAGATGAGCCAGAACTCCATGCGCTTATCGTGGACCAGAGAAGAAGTGGACGAAAGGCTGCACGGGATCATGATCGCCATTCATAAGCAATGCGTCGAGGCGGCCGATAAATATGGTTATCCGGGCAACTATGTGATGGGCGCGAATATCGCGGGCTTCGTCAAGGTTGCGGATTCCATGCTGGCGCAGGGCGCTGTTTAATAAAGAAAGCGGTGTATCCGACAGGAAGAACATAAAGAGGCAAACGGACATAAAGGAGTTGAGTGAGCGATCATTTAGCTCCTTTATGTTTGTAGGAGAGTCTTGGTATGAGCGGGATATTTTATCCTAAAAAACAGGGATTGTACGATCCGGCTTTCGAGCACGACAGCTGCGGGGTCGGGTTTATCGCCCACATGAAAGGCGCGCAATCGCATGAGATCGTGCGCGACGGGCTGAAGATCCTTGAAAACCTTTCGCATCGGGGAGCGTGCGGGTGCGATCCCATGACCGGCGACGGGGCGGGCATCCTGATCCAGACTCCCGATATTTTTTTGCGGAAAGAATGCGCAAAGCTTAACATTCAATTGCCGGCGCTGGGGGACTATGCGACAGGGATCGTTTTTCTCCCGCTTAATCCGTCGGACCGCAACATCATCGAGCAGTGGTTCGAGCATATTATCCATGAAGAGGGGCAGAAATTCCTTGGCTGGCGCGACGTTCCGCACGATGAAACGAGGATCGGGCGGGTCGCGCGCTCGGTCATGCCGACGTTCAAGCAGGTGTTCATCCAGCGCGGCACGCACACGCCGCAAGCCGCTTTCGACCGAAAGCTCTACGTGATCCGCAAGCGGCTTTACAACACCGTCCAGGAATCGACCTTGCGGGAACGGAATTATTATTATTTCTGCAGCCTTTCCAGCAAAACGATGGTCTACAAAGGCCAGCTTTTGCCCGGGCAATTAAAAGAGTTCTACTATGACCTGGACGATTCCATGATGGTTTCGGCCATCGCGCTGGTGCATTCCCGGTACAGCACCAACACTTTCCCGACGTGGGCGCTGGCCCATCCTTACCGCATGATCGCGCACAACGGCGAGATCAATACGTTCCGCGGCAACGTCAATTGGATGCGGGCCCGCGAAATGCAGTTTGTTTCCGAAGCCTTTGGGGAGGATATGGAGAAGATCCTGCCGATTGTGGAACCTCACGCCAGTGATTCCGCGACCTTCGATAATGCCTTCGAGATGATCGTGCTGTCCGGTCGGTCGATGCCGCACGCGATCATGATGATGATCCCGGAAGTGTGGAATGGGCGCGACGATATGAGTGCAGAGAAAAAAGCGTTCTATGAATATCATTCCTGCCTGATGGAGCCGTGGGACGGCCCAGCCTCGATCGCTTTCACCGACGGCAGGATTGTCGGCGCCGTTCTGGACCGCAACGGCCTCAGGCCGTCGCGGTATCTGATCACCAAAGACGATATCGTCGTCATGGCTTCCGAAACGGGCGTGCTTCCGATCGACCAATCGCAAGTCGCGGTCAAGGGAAGATTGCAGCCGGGGAAGATATTTATGGTCGATACGCTGGAAGGGACCGTGATTGACGACGATAGGATCAAACGAGAATGCGCCCGGCAGCAGCCGTATGGACAATGGCTGAAGGAAAACATTGTCGATATTAAAGACCTGCCGGCCCCGAGAAAGATCCACGGTCTTGACGCCCAGACGCTATTGGAGCGCCAGAGGGTTTTCGGATACACCATCGAGGACCTCAAACTGATTTTAAAACCGATGGCCATCGAGGGCCTCGAGGCGACCGGATCCATGGGCGATGACACGCCCATAGCCGCTCTTTCCCGACGGCCCGAGATCTTATTTAATTATTTCAAACGGCTGTTCGCGCAGGTGACCAACCCGCCCATCGATTCGATCCGGGAGGAAATGGTCATGGACGAGACGATCATGCTTGGCGGCGAAAGCAATCTGCTCAACGAAACGCCCCAACATTGCCACCGCCTGAAAATCCCCCGGCCCATGCTCACCAACGACGAGCTGGAGCGGATTCGCGCGGTCGACCGAGGGAATCTTAGAGCTACGACGCTAGCCATTGTTTTTCCAAAAAGCTCGATCGATGAAGAAGACAAAAAAAGTCCCGGCAAAGCCATGAAGCAAGCCCTGGACGATCTCTTTAAGCAGGCGGACCACGCCATCGCGCAAGGATATACGATCCTTGTTTTATCTGATCAGGGCGTCGATAGCGAGCATATCCCGATCCCGTCTTTGTTGGCCTGCTCGGGGTTGCACCATCATTTGATCCGTCAAGGAACCAGGACGCGCGTAAGCCTCATCGTTGAGACAGGCGAAGCCCGCGAGATGCATCATTTCGCGGTCCTGATCGGGTACGGGGCCAATGCCGTGAATCCGTACCTTGCCTTCGAGACGCTGGAAAACCAGATCAATAAAGGAACGTACCCTTCGGACCTGCCCTATGAACAGGCGCATAAGAATTTCTTCAAAGCCACGCGCAAAGGCCTTTTTAAGATTATCTCCAAGATGGGCATATCGACGATCCAGTCCTATTGCGGGGCCCAGATTTTTGAGGCGGTGGGCCTGGGAAAAAGGCTTATTGACCGCTATTTCATGGGAACACCATCGCGCATCGGGGGGATCGACCTGAATATTATTGCCGAAGAGGCTTACCGTCGACATCGCGACGCCTACGCGCCGCAGGATGTTTATGAAAGGATGCTGGACGAGGGAGGGAATTATCGTTGGCGCAAAGACGGCAAGCATCATCAGCTGAATCCCCAGACCGTTGCCTTGCTGCAGCATGCCGTGCGCTCTGGCGATTATCAAATATTCAAACAATATACCAAGCTCCTCAATGATCAGCAGACAAATTTAGCTAGCATTCGCGGGCTTCTTCAATTCAAAAAGAGAAAACCGGTTCCGATCGAGGAGGTGGAGCCTGTTTCCGAGATCGTCAAGCGTTTTGCGACGGGAGCGATGAGCTACGGGTCGATTTCCAAGGAAGCGCATGAAACCATGGCCATTGCGATGAATCGCTTGGGAGGTTTTTCCAATACGGGAGAAGGCGGCGAAGATCCGGCCCGCTTTAAAAAAGATCCGAACGGCGATTGGCGCCGCAGCCGTATCAAGCAGGTGGCGCAAGGGCGGTTCGGCGTGACGATCGATTATCTGGTCAATGCGGACCAGATCCAGATCAAAATGGCGCAAGGAGCCAAACCCGGCGAGGGCGGGCAGCTTCCGGGGCATAAGGTCAGCGCCGAGATTGCCGCGACACGCTATACAACGCCGGGGGTCGGTCTGATTTCGCCGCCGCCGCATCACGACATTTATTCCATTGAAGACCTCGCACAACTTATTTATGATTTGAAAAACGCGAATTCTCGGGCCGATGTCAGCGTCAAACTTGTTTCTGAAGTTGGCGTTGGCACCGTTGCCGCCGGGGTTTCAAAAGGAAAGGCCGATCATGTTGTTATCAGCGGAGGCGAGGGCGGAACGGGCGCCTCTCCGCAAACGTCCATCAAGCATGCGGGCTTGCCGATGGAGCTCGGCATTGCCGAAACGCAGCAAGTCCTGGTGATGAACGACCTCCGAGGCCGTATCCGGGTCCAAACGGACGGGCAATTAAAGACCGGAAGAGACGTTATTATCGCTGGCATGTTGGGAGCCGATGAATTCGGCTTTGCGACCACCGCATTGATAACGATGGGATGCGTTTTGCTGCGCAAATGCCACCTGAATACGTGTTCCGTCGGAGTTGCTACCCAGGATAAAGAATTAAGGAAGAAATTTACTGGCCGTCCGGAACATGTGATCAATTTCTTTACATTCATCGCCGAAGAAGTCCGGGAGATCATGGCCGAACTGGGGATCCGCAAATTCGAGGAATTGATCGGACGCGTCGATATGCTTGAAACACGAGAAGCGGTCGACCATTGGAAAGCCAAAGGCATCGATTTAACCAACATACTCCATAAGATGGATGTTCCTGAAGGCACAGCAATACGGCACATGACGCGTCAGGATCATGGCCTTGAGGATGTGCTAGATATGAGGCTTATTGAAAGCTGCGAGGAAGCGATCGAAAGCAAGAGACCGCGGCAATTTGACTGCAAGATCAAGAACACGAACCGCGCCGTCGGGACGATGCTCAGCAGCGAGATCGTCCGCCGCTACGGATTGGCCGGGCTGCCGGAAGATACCATCAGAATCAAGTTCATCGGCTCGGCGGGGCAGAGCTTTGGCGCGTTTCTCTGCAGCGGATTGACGTTCACGCTCGCCGGCGACGCAAATGATTATCTGGGAAAAGGGCTCTCCGGCGGGAAGATCATCGCCCGGCCGTCTTATAAAGCCACGTTTGTTCCGGAAGAGAATATTCTCGTCGGCAACGTAGTCCTTTATGGGGCCATCTTCGGCGAGGCGTATTTCAGGGGCATCGCGGGAGAGCGCTTCTGTGTCCGGAACAGCGGCGCGAGCGCGGTTGTCGAGGGCGTCGGCGATCACGGCTGCGAATATATGACGGGAGGCCGCGTGGTTGTTCTCGGGAGCACGGGGCGGAACTTTGCCGCGGGCATGAGCGGCGGTATCGCCTATGTCTGGGATAAGGACGGGACGTTTAAATCCCGGTGCAACATGGGAACGGTCAGCCTTTTTCCCGTTGAAGATGAAAAAGACATTGCGGAGCTCCGGGAGCTCATAGAAAAACATTACCGGTACGCCGAGAGCGATCTGGCGAAGCGCGTGTTGGACGGCTGGGAGGCCGTATTGCCCCAATTCGTCAAGGTCTATCCGAACGATTACCGACGGGTTGTTGAGGAAGCAAAAGCGTATAAAACGAAGGACGATTTGCCGAGCGAGACGGAAATTATTTCCGAGACGCTTGTGGCGGATGGAAATTGATCGGCCGCCAAAGATAGAGAAGGATCATCCATGGGCGATGTCACCGGATTCATGAAATATGACAGGAAGGATTTTGAAAAGGAACCTGTCGAGCAACGCCTCAAGCATTGGAAAGAATTCATCAAGGAGATGCCGGAGGAAACGCTTAAGACGCAAGGGGCCCGGTGCATGGATTGCGGCATCCCCTTTTGCCAGAGCGGATGCCCGATCGGGAACATTATTCCCGACTGGAATGATTTTGTTTTCCGAGGGATGTGGGAAGACGCTCACAAGCGGCTGTCAAAGACGAACAATTTTCCGGAGTTTACCGGCCGCGTCTGCCCGGCGCCGTGCGAAACGGCTTGTGTTCTGGGCATCAATCATCCTCCGGTGACGATCAAAAACATCGAGGTTTCTATTGTTGAAAAAGCCTATCAAGAGGGGTGGGTCAAGCCGAATCCCCCTAAGGTCCGTACGGGAAAAACAGTTGCGGTCATCGGATCGGGCCCGTCCGGGCTTGCCTGTGCTGATCAATTGAATAAAAAAGGCCATATGGTGACGGTCTTTGAAAAGAGCGATATTCTCGGAGGCTTATTGGCCAGGGGCATTCCCGATTTCAAGCTGGACAAAGCTGTTATCGAACGCCGGCTGAAGATCATGGAAAAAGAAGGGGTCAAGTTTAAGACGAAAACGCACGTGGGTGTGGACTTATCAGCGAAGGAATTGCAAACTAAATATGATGCTCTGGCGCTCTGCGGCGGCGCGGAACAGCCCAGAGACTTACCCGTTGAAGGACGGGATCTCAGAGGGGTTTATTTCGCGATGGAATTTTTGACCCAGCAGAATGCTATTAATCGTGGGAAGAAAATCGAAAAGGAAGAAAGGATTTCTGCCGAAGGTAAGCGGGTAATTGTTCTGGGCGGCGGGGATACCGGATCAGACTGCGTCGGAACCGCCAACCGCCAAGGCGCTGTATCCATTAAGCAATTTGAACTTTTGCCGCGGCCTCCCAAAGAGCGCGCTCCGAATAATCCGTGGCCGCAATGGTCATTTATCGAACGGACATCAACATCGCATGAGGAAGGCGTTGAACGCGATTATTGCATCATGACCAAGAAGTTCAGCGGCGAGCAAGGGGAACTCAAGAAGCTTCATGGGATTCGTTTGGAATTCGGGACGCCGGACGCCCGGACAGGACAACGGCCCATGAAAGAAATCCCGGGATCCGAATTTTCTGTTGATGTCGATCTGGTTCTCTTGGCCATGGGATTTTTGGGGCCGGTCAGAAACGGAATGCTCCAGGAATTAGGCACGGAACTGGACGGCCGCGGTAATGTCAAGACGGACAAAAATAAGATGACCAGCGTTCCCGGGGTTTTTTCGGCTGGCGATATGGCGCGTGGCCAGTCTCTGGTGGTCTGGGCCATCCATGAAGGGCGAGCGGCTGCGGACGGAGTTCACCGCTATTTGATGCCGCCGGCTATTTTGGAAAAGTAAAGATTGAAGAACGATAAATGTTGTCATAGAATTGGGATGATATGAATTCTAAGGACAACATATCATATGTGGGGCAGCTTTTATCAAAGCTGCCCTTTTTATTTGCGCACGGGTCTTTAAGGAGAAAACGATGAAAGATCAATTTATTCTTGCGATCGATCAAGGAACGACCGGGTCAAGGGCTTTTCTTTTTGACGGGCAAGGACGGATCGTCGGCAGCGACTACAAAGAGTTCAAGCAGTATTTTCCCAAGCCCGGATGGGTCGAGCATGATGCCGAAGAAATCTGGCGATCCTGCGCGGATGTGATCAAAGGGGTGTTGCGGAAATCGCGGATATCGCCCCAAAAGATCGCGGCGATCGGGATCACGAATCAGCGCGAAACGACGGTTCTCTGGGACCGGAAGACGGGAAAACCCGTTGCGCGGGCCATCGTCTGGCAGTGCCGCCGCACGGCGGAAATTTGCAAAAACTTATCTCCGTACGCGCCCAAGTTCCGGCAAAGAACGGGATTGGTGCTTGACCCGTATTTCTCCGGGACGAAGATTAAATGGTATTTGGATAATATCAAGGGACTGCGGAAGCGCGCGCAGGCAGGAAAGATCTGTTTTGGGACGATCGACAGCTGGCTTATTTGGAAATTAAGCGGAGGGCGGTCTCACGTCACAGACATGACCAATGCCTCGCGCACATTGATCTTTAATATACGCACGCGGGCATGGGATCATGAGCTTTTAGGAATTTTACGCATTCCCACCTCTATGCTCCCGCGCGTCCAGAACTCGGGGTCGATCTTTGGTCAGACGAACGTCCAAGGAATACAATTACCCGACGGCATTCCCATAGCATCTGTTTTGGGAGACCAGCAGGCTGCTCTTTATGGCCAGGGATGTTATGCGCCTGGGACCGTCAAGAACACCTACGGCACGGGATGTTTTATTGTATTAAATACGGGAAAGAAGATGATCCTTTCCAAAAAAGGACTGATCACGACGATTGCCAGCGACGCGCAAGGCCGGCCCATTTATGCGATGGAAGGGTCCATATTCGTTGCCGGGGCCGTCGTGCAGTGGCTCCGGGACCAGCTGGGAATGATCAAGCAATCGGCCGAGACGGAACAGCTGATCAGGGGCATGGAAAATACCGGCGGCGTTTATTTTGTTCCGGCATTCACGGGGCTCGGCGCGCCGTATTGGAATGCGCAGGCGCGCGGCATGATTTGCGGGTTGACCCGCGGGAGCCAAAAAGCGCATATCGCGCGGGCAGCGCTAGAAGCGATCGCCTATCAGACCAAGGATGTTTTTGATATCATGAAAGCGGAATCGGGGAAAAGCATAAAATCGCTCAAGGTCGACGGCGGCGCGTGCCGGAATAATTTTCTCATGCAGTTTCAGGCGGATATGCTGGGATGCGAGATCGTTCGCCCAAGGATCATCGAATCGACGGCGCTCGGAGCGGCCCAGCTGGCCGGCGTAACGATCGGGCTATGGAAAGGCAGGCAGGCGCTCAACAAATTGCACCAGACAGAGCGCACATTTGCCCCCCTAATGCATGATAAAAGACGCAAGGAGCTGTACGGAGGATGGCTTAAAGCTGTTCGGCAAGTTCAACAGGGTCAATGATTCTATGGTTCGTGACATAAAAAAATTTTCGGAGGGGCCCTTTGATGTTCTCGTGATCGGCGGAGGCATCAACGGCGCGGCGATCGCGCATATGGCCGCCCTGAACGGTTTGCGGGTCGCACTTCTTGAAAAGGGCGATTTTGCCAGCGGCGCTTCCAGCAAGTCCACAAAATTGATCCACGGAGGGCTGCGCTATCTGGAAAATTTCGAGCTTGATCTGGTCAGGGAGTCGTTGCGGGAGCGGTACGTTCAGATCAAAAGCGCTCCGCACCTGGTCCGCCCGCAGCGGTTTATCATTCCGGTTTATCGAGGCGACAAAAGGCCGCTATGGATGATGCGGATCGGTGTCTGGCTCTATGATGTTCTCAGCGGGAAATATGCGATCGAGAAGCGGCGCGCTTTATCGGCGGGAGAAATATGCCAAATGGTCCCAGGGATCCAGAGGCAAGGCCTGATCGGCGGGGTGGAATACAGCGATGCGCAGATGAACGACGCGCGCCTTTGTCTTGAAAATGTTCTCAGCGCCGCGGAAAAGGGCGCTTGCGTTGCGAATTACGTCGAAGTCCGTTCGCTGATCCAGGAAAAAGGCAAGACAGTTGGCGCTCACGCTTTTGACGGGATCGGGAAAATGGCCTTCGATGTCAGGGCCAGAAATATTGTGTGCGCTGTCGGCCCGTGGACAAACATGTTCGCGAAAAAAGAGAGGGCACCATCCTTGCCCCAAGTCCGGCCGACAAAAGGCGTCCACATGATCGTTAAAGGCCAATTGGCGAACCGGGCGCTTTTGGTCACGGCCCAAGAGGACCGGAGGGTGTTTTTTGTCCTCCCTTGGGCGCACCATTCTTTGATCGGGACGACGGACACGGATTTTCACGGCTCTCCGGATGAAGTTCCCGTCGATCAGGAAGATGTCGATTATCTTATCCGCGAAGCCAAGCGGGTTTTGCCTTTCGCGGAACTCAAGCGGGAAAATATTATCGCAACATTCGCCGGATTGCGGCCGCTTGTCAGCAAGATCGGCGCGCCGGCGAAGATTTCCCGGAAACATGTTATCAAAAAGTCCGATTCCGGGATTCTCTATGTGATGGGAGGGAAATATACGACCTACCGGAAGATCGCTGAAGATGTTATGCGCCGGTTAACGCAAAAACCTCTCCTTGATACGCGGGAAGAATTTCCGGTATACGGCAGCGGCCCGATAGAAGAGGGGGCCGACGATATTGCAAAAAAGCATGAAATGGATGTTTCTGTCATCCAAGGGCTGATGGATTTTTATGGCGTGCGGTACAAAGACGTCTTGGGGTTTATAGATAAAGACCGGGATCTAAAACAGCCGATCTGCTCATGCTCATCCGTCATCCGTGCGCAAATTGTTTATGCGATCGAGAGGGAAATGGCTTGTACAGAAGACGATATTGCGATGCGGCGCCTGATGCTCGGATATATTGATTGCGCAGACGGGCAATGCCGTGAAATGATCCGCAAGATTCTAAAGGAAAGAAGAGTATAGACGGGTTAAAGGATTTCCAATTCGATGTTGATCAATCCCCTGTCGAGGGAAGCGATGGTTGCAAAGGCCTGCTTTGTGAGATCAATGATGCGCCCCTCCTCGACAAAGCGCTGATGCGGGCCGCGGTCATTCACGCGGACGATCACGGATTTTCCATTCGCCAAGTTTGTTACTCTCACCTTCTGATTGAACGGAACATCCCACATGGCGGCTGTAAAGTCGCTGTCATCAAAGATTTCATTATTGGCCGTATATTTGTTAATGCCGGGCGACTGTTGGGAATACCACGAGGCTTGGCCGATCTGGATGATCGGTTCCGGCGAATGCAAGTAAACAATTTGCGAAGCGCTTGCGTAGGGTGCGGTATGGGTTGCCAGCAGGGTTAACAGCATCACGAAAATTGGGAGAGCAAGTTTTCTTTTCCGCATGACTATCTCCGCGGACAAAGATAACACATTTCCTTCTCGCGGCAAGGGGAGGGGGATTTTTTGAGAATGTTGTAAACGATTGACAAATGAAAAGTTAAATAATCCCGGAAAAATCTTTTTTAAAATTATTTTTCAATTTTCCCGGAAAACGCTTTCTTTCCGTCTAGCTGAGGGTACTTTAGTGCTTGACAAGTAGGGGCTGGATGCTATAGTTATCCAGGCTGCAGGAGAGGCAGTCCCGCCTTTATTCTTCATTGGATTTTTACCGTATTTAGATGAGCAAAGCGATTTTATATTTGGAGGACGGGACCGGTTTTTTCGGTCAATCGCTGTCCACGCGCGGAGAGTCTGCGGGCGAAGTCGTCTTTAACACCGCCATGACAGGCTACCAAGAAATCCTCACGGATCCTTCCTATGCCGGCCAGATCGTGGCCATGACCTATCCTCTGATCGGCAACTACGGCGTTAATGATCAAGACATCGAATCCAACAAAATCCATGTCCAGGGCTTTGTTGTCAAAGAATTCTGCCGGACGCATTCCAATTATCGCGCCACCAAAAGCCTGATCGATTATCTTGACGAGAATAAAATCATGGCCATGGAAGGGATCGATACCCGCGCGCTCACCCGCCATTTGCGGCTTCAGGGGGCGATGAAGGCTATCATTTCGACGGAAGATTTTGACCCCGCGAGCTTATCCAAGAAACTTCAACAAATTCCTTCCATGGAGGGAAGCGACTGGGTTTGCAAGGTTACGGCCGAGAAGCCATATGTCTGGAAAGAGGAACGGGCCCCGAAGGCTCTGTATAGGGTCGCGGCCATCGACTGCGGCATAAAGTTCAATATTCTCAGGATTTTAACCGGGCTGGGATGCGAAGTTCATGTTTTCCCGGCGAAGACGGCGCCGCGCGCTATCGAGGCGATCAAGCCGGACGGACTCTTTATTTCCAACGGCCCCGGCGATCCGGCAGGCGTGCCGTATGTAGCGGAAACCGTCAAATACTTCTTTGGGAAGATCCCTGTTTTTGGGATTTGCCTTGGGCATCAGATCTTGGGTTTGGCGCTTGGCGGGAAAACCTACAAGATGAAGTTCGGCCATCATGGAGCCAACCATCCCACAAAGAATATGATAGATGCGCGCATCGGGATCACTTCGCAGAACCACGGATTCTGCGTCGATATCGCGAGCTTAGATAAGGATCAGGTTGAGATCGTGAATATGAATCTTAATGATAAGACGCTCGAAGGTCTCCGTCATAAAGCGTGGTCTATTTTTTCTTTTCAGCACCATCCGGAGGCTTCGCCGGGGCCGCACGATGCGCAATATTTGTTCCATTATTTCATTGATACGATGAAAGCGAATAAAAAATAAATCTATGCCGCGACGCAATGACATAAAAAAGATTTTGCTGCTGGGCGCCGGACCGATCGTCATCGGCCAGGGATGCGAATTTGATTATTCGGGAACGCAAGCCTGCAAGGCCCTTAAAGAGGAAGGCTACGAGCTGATCCTGGCGAACTCGAACCCAGCGACGATCATGACCGATCCGGAATTCTCTGATCACACCTACATTGAGCCGTTGACGCCGGAATTCATCGAATGCATTATTGAAAAAGAACGACCATGCGCGATCCTTCCGACATTAGGCGGCCAGACCGCCTTGAACCTTGCGATGAAGCTCCACGAGAACGGGGTCCTTCAGAAATACAACGTGAAGATGCTCGGCGCAAACTATGAGGTCATCAAAAAAGCCGAAGACAGGGAGTGCTTTAAAAAAGCAATCCTGAAACTGGGGCTGGAGGTTCCCAAAAGCGTCTTTGCTCATAATCTTCAAGAAGCGCACGAGGCCGCGCAGACAATCGGTTTTCCGTTGATCATCCGCCCAAGCTTCACGCTCGGCGGGACTGGCGGCGGTATCGCGCATAATATGGACGATCTTGAGCGTGTCGCTTCGCTTGGCATCGAAAGCAGCATTATCAACGAGGTCATCATTGAAGAATCCATTGTGGGCTGGAAGGAATATGAGCTCGAGGTCATGCGGGACCGCCGGGACAACTTCGTGGTCGTCTGCTCGATCGAAAACCTCGACCCGATGGGCGTGCACACCGGCGACTCGATCACGGTGGCGCCGGCACAGACGCTGACCGACAAGGAGTATCAGCTGCTACGGGACGCCGCGCGCCTGGTGATGACGGAAATAGGCGTGGAAACGGGCGGTTCCAATGTGCAGTTTGCCGTCAACCCGTCCGACGGG
>JAKQAH010000189.1 GCA_029568545.1 Candidatus Omnitrophota bacterium | reverse complement strand
CTTTGTGATGCATCAGCGTCCGCATGTCGATGCCGCGGCGGGCAAACAGGCACGTGTAGAGTTTTCCGTCGGCGGATAAACGCGCCCGCGTGCAGGTCCGGCAAAACGGCTGAGTGACCGAAGCGATAAAGCCGATCTCCCCGGACCCGTCCGTGAATGCGTAACGGGAAGCGACTTCGCCGTAATAATTCGATTCCATCGGAACGATCGGCGAATACGCGTTAATGATTTTAACAGCATCGGCGGCGGGAAAAACGGCTTGCGGATCCCATTCATTGCAGTTGCCGACGTCCATATATTCGATGAAGCGCAGAATCGGCTTGCGGTTCTTAAAATACCGGACCAGGTCAAGAATATGATGATGGTTGATGTTTTTCTGCAGGACCACATTGATCTTGATGGTCTTAAATCCGATCTCCTCGCATTTCTTAATGCCGTCCAAGATCCTGTCAAGCGTTGCTTTATAGCCGTTCAGCTTCCGGAACAGATCTTGGTTCAGCGTATCAAGGCTGACCGTGATGCGGGTCAGGCCCGCTTCTTTCAGCCGCGCCGCTTCCCGCATTAACAAGGATCCGTTTGTTGTTAACGCCAAGTCCGTTATGCCGTCGATGTTTTTTAACCTTTTGACAAGTTCGGGAAGTTGCGGTCGCAAGAGCGGTTCCCCGCCTGTTAAACGGATTTTACTGACGCCTAATTGCGCGAACAGCCGGGCCAGGCGCTCGATTTCCTCAAAGGTAAGCCATTCGGACGACTTTAAAAAGGTGTAATGCTGCGCGTAATTTTTTTCGGGCATGCAGTACGGGCAGCGGAAATTGCATTGATCGATGACCGAAATGCGCAGATCATGCAAGGGCCGGCCCAAAGAATCATGGACGCTCGACAATTGTCTTTCGGGATCGGCAACAATGATATTGGTGCGCGGATCAGGATTCATGTTCATTCGGTTGAAACGGTTTTGACATTTTCGAGAGATCCGTTCATCGTGTGCCAGGCGAGGCTGGCGCATTTCACGCGGGCAGGAAAATGCCATATGCCGGAAAAGACGGACAGTTTTCCGAGCGTGTGCGCGTCTTTTTCCGGATTCAGTTCGCCGGTAACCAGCAGGTGGAATTGGCGAAAGAGCTCTTTGGCCTCTTTAATGGTTTTGCCTTTAAGCGCGACGGTCATCATGGAGGAAGATGCCCGGGAAATCGCGCAGCCGTCGCCTTCAAACGTGATATCGTCAATAATGTCGTCTTTGTTAACGTGCAAATAGACGGTCAAATGATCGCCGCAGAGCGGATTATACCCCTCGGACGTATGGTTTGCGTGCTCAAGCTTCCGGTAGTTCCTCGGGTTTTTGTTGTGCTCGAGAATGACCTGCTGGTAAAGTTCCGTCCGGCTGTCGTAACTCATCGGAAAACATCCTTCACTTTTAAGATAGCTTGGGCCAATTGATCGATCTCGGCGCTTGTATTGTAAAAGGCAAATGATGCCCGCGATGTTGCCGGGATATTAAAATGCTTCATGACGGGTTGCGTGCAATGGTGCCCGGTCCGAATGGCGATGCCTTCTTCGTCCAAGAGCGTTCCTACGTCGTGGGGGTGGATATCCGGCAAGACAAATGAGAGAATCGAGGTCTTGTTTTTGGCGGTGCCGATCAAGCGAAGGCCGGAAATTGCGTTTAAGGCTTTTGTGCCGTAGTTCAGCAGTTCCTGTTCATAGCGTTCAATGTTCTTCAATCCGATCGATTGAAGGTAGTCGACCGCAGCGCCCATCCCGATGACCCCGGCAACATCCGGCGTTCCTGCCTCAAATTTGTAGGGGAGCACATTATATGTCGTTTTTTCAAATGTCACCGACGCGATCATGTCTCCTCCGCCCTGATATGGCGGCATTTGATCTAGCAGGCTCTCTTTTCCGTACAGAACGCCAACGCCGGTTGGGCCGAAGATCTTGTGCCCCGAAAATGCCAGGAAATCGCAATCAAGGTCCTGGACATTAACGGCCAGATGTCCGACGGTCTGCGCTCCGTCGACAAGGACAATCGCCCCTTGTTTATGAGCGTCGGCGATGATCTCTTTTATCGGGTTGATCGTGCCCAAAGAATTTGAGATATAAACAATGCTGACGAGCTTTGTTTTGGGGGTCAGGAGCTTCTGGAATTCCTCCCGGATTAACTCCCCCTGATCGTTAAAAGGAGCGATCTTAAGAATGCAGCCCTTGGCGGCGCACAGCATTTGCCAGGGAACGATATTTGAATGGTGCTCCATTTCGGAAATAACGATCTCGTCGCCTTTGCGCAAGAATGCCTGGCCGTAACTGCTGGCAACCAGATTGATCCCTTCGGTCGTGCCTTTCGTGAAAATGATCTCGCAGGGTTTGCGGGCGTGCAGCAGGCCTTGGACTTTGTTGCGAGCATCTTCAAAAGCCGCTGTTGCTTGCTGGCTCAAGGTATGCACGCCGCGGTGAACGTTTGACGTCCCGGATTTATAGTGATTGGCGACGGCGTTGATTACAGATTGCGGTTTGAAGGTCGTTGCGGCATTATCCAGGTAGACCAAAGGCTTCTCATGCACGCCAACTTTCAAGTTCGGGAAGCTTTTGCGGATATCTTCTACGTTGAAAGGTTTTTGTTTCATTCGAGCGCCTGAAAAGATGGTTGCACAAGTTTGTCCAGCTTATGATGGATGCTTTCATTCTTGATCTTGCTAAAAAGGTCATCAACAAATCCCTGGGCGAGCATGCGCCGGGCGATTTTGCTCGGGATGCACCGGGTTTGCAGATAGAACATCTGGTCCTCGTCCAGCTGGCCGATCGTTGCTCCGTGCGTGCACTTCACATCATCGGCGAAGATCTCGAGCTGAGGTTTGGTGTCGACGCGGCAGTCTTTTCCGAGCAGAAGGTTCTTGTTGAGCTGATAGGAATTTGTTTTCTGGGCGACTGGGCGCACGAAAATCTTCCCGTTGAAAACTCCGCGGGCGGCCTGGTTGAGGATCCCTTTATACAATTGATTGCTTGTGCCGTTGGGCACGCGGTGATCAACGGAGGTGTGGTTGTCGACGTGCTGGGTTGTGGACATATTGTAAAGCGCGTTGAGATTGGCGCTAGCCCCTTCGCCGTTGATGACAACATCCAGATCGTTTCGCGTGAGGGCGCCTCCGGCCATAAAGGAAAAACCATCAAAATTCGAATTCCGCTCTTGCCAAACCCGGGTTTGCCCGATATGAAACGCATTTTGGCTTTCTTTCTGTGATTTACAGTAATGCAGCGTTGCGTTCTCGTCCAGAAAAATATCGGTCAGCGCGTTAGCAAAATAAACGGCCTTGTCATCGAACGATAAATGGCTTTCCAGCACGGTTGCTTCGCTTGACTTCTCAAGGACCATCAACGTGCGCGGCATAGAGGCGGAGTTCCGGCGGCTTGCGCTTGTGACATGGACAATATGGATCAATTCTTTACAAGCTGTATTTTGGTCTGCGCGGATGTACAGCCCGTCGCTATTGAGAGCTTCGTTCAATGCGGCAAAAGGCGTTTTTTGGCTGGGATCGTATTTTGTCAGGAATTCCTTGATTTTCGGAAGGTCTTTTGCGACTGCTTCCTGAAGGGGGCAATGGATTATCCCGGACGGGATGTTTTTGAGATTGGAAAGATCGGCGGAAAAGATCCCGTTCACAAAGACGATATTGATTTCCTGAGGATTGCAATATTCGAACAGGGCCGAACGGTCCGCAAGCTTGTTGTCCTTGACGAGTTCAAAAATGTTTTTTTCCAACGGTTCTAGGCTCGTGTACTTCCACTCCTCGTTCTTTACGGTTGGGATCCCGTGAGTTTGGAACAAGGATAGTCCTTGGGACCGCAAATCATTGAACCAGTCAGGGGATGGCTGGCCGCAAAGAGATTCAACTTTTTTTTCAAGATCTCGGATCATCTCAGGATAACCAATCGTAGCCCTTCTCTTCGACTTCCAGGGCCAGTTCCTTGCCCTGGGATTTAATGATCTTCCCGTGGCGCAGGATATGGACATAGTCGGGAACAATGTAATTGAGCAGCCGCTGATAATGGGTGATCAGTAACGTCGCGTTATCTTTGGTCTTGAGCTTGTTGACCCCATCGGCCACGATGCGCATGGAATCGATATCGAGCCCGGAGTCGGTCTCATCCAAGACGGAGAAACGCGGGTTGAGCACGGCCATTTGCAGGATTTCATTCCGCTTTTTTTCGCCTCCGGAGAAATCGACATTGACCGGCCGGGTGATGAACTTGTCATCCATGTTCAAAAGCTTCATTTTTTTGCGGATATACAGATCAAAATCAATCGGGTCCATTTCTTCCGCCCCTTGGTGCTTGCAGATCTCGTTAAAGGCGGCGCGCAGAAAAACGGAGGTATTTACGCCTGGAATTTCGACCGGGTATTGGAAGGCCATGAAGATCCCTTCGCGGGCCCGTTCTTCGGGCGCGAGCTCAAGGATATTGATTTTTTTAAAGTTCACATCGTAAATGATCTCGCCCTTTGTGACTTCATAATCCGGATGGCCCGCGATGACTTTCGCGAGCGTGCTCTTGCCGGAACCGTTCGGCCCCATAATGGCGTGCACTTCTCCGGCGTTGATCTTCAGGTTGATCCCTTTGAGGATCTCGATGCCGCCGACTTGGGCGTGTAAATTTTTGATTTCGATCATAGTCCGTTCCTTTATTATCCGACGCTTCCTTCCAGTTTCATCTCCAGAAGCTTGACCGCCTCAACAGCGAATTCCATGGGGAGCTCTTTAAAGACTTCTTTGCAAAACCCGTTGATGATCAGCGATACGGCCCCTTCCATGTCCAGCCCCCGGGATAAAAGATAAAAGATCTGGTCGGCGTTGATTTTTGATGTGGACGCCTCGTGTTCCAAGACGGCCGAGTTGTTTTTCACTTCGATATACGGAAATGTGTTGGCGCGGCATTTATTCCCGACCAGCATCGAGTCGCATTGGGAATAGTTGCGGGCACGGTCGGCCGTCGGCATGATCTTTACCAGGCCCCGATAATTGTTGTTTGACTCATCGGTCGAGATCCCTTTGGACACGATTGTGCTGCGGGTGTTCTTTCCGATATGGATCATTTTTGTTCCCGTGTCGGCCTGCATCCGGTGGTTGGTCAGGGCGACGGAATAAAATTCCCCGATTGAATGATCGCCTTGCAGGATGCAACTCGGGTATTTCCAGGTGATGGCGGCGCCGGCCTCAACTTGCGTCCAGGAAATCTTTGAATGCGCGCCGGCGCATTTTCCGCGCTTGGTGACGAAATTATAAATTCCGCCCTTGCCCTCTTTGTCGCCGGAATACCAGTTTTGGACGGTGGAATATTTGATCTCGGCATGGTCCATGGCGATCAGCTCGACCACCGCGGCATGCAGCTGATTTTCATCGCGGGTCGGCGCCGTGCAACCTTCCAAATAGCTGACAAAACTGTTGTCTTCCGCAACGATCAAGGTGCGTTCGAACTGCCCCGAATCGGCGGCGTTGATGCGGAAATAGGTTGATAATTCCAAGGGGCTGCGCACGCCTCGGGGGATATAACAAAAGGAACCGTCGCTGAAAACAGCGGCGTTGAGAGCGGCGAAGAAATTGTCGCTATAGGGGACAACGGATCCCAAGTATTTTTTCACGAGTTCGGGATGGCTTCGGATGGCTTCCGACATGGAACAAAAGATGATGCCGACTTTCTCCAGTTCAGACTGATGGGTCGTTCCAACGGATACGCTGTCAAAGACGGCATCGACCGCAACCCCGGACAAGCGTTTTTGTTCGGTCAGCGGGATGCCGAGCTTATCAAAGGTTTTCAGAAGTTCCGGATCGACGTCGTTAAGGCTTTTGTGCTTCGGGGCTTTTTTAGGCGCATTGTAATAACTGATCGCCTGATAGTCGATCGGGCCGTATTCAAAGTTTGGCCAATGCGGCTCGGCCATGGTCAGCCAGTGGCGGTAGGCCTTCAGACGCCACTCGCACATCCAGGAGGGCTCCTTTTTTTTCTCTGAGATCAAGCGGATCACATTCTCGTTCAGGCCTTCGGGGATACGGTCGGTCTCAATGTCTGTCACGAAACCGTATTTATAATCGCGGCTCGAAAGGAAATTCTGCTCGATGGTCTTTTCGTTCAGGATTTTAGCTGTTTTTTTATTTTCTGCTTCATTCATATCGCTGATGATGTTATTTAACTGCCAGCTCTTTGGCGGATTTCAGGCCGATGAGGTCCGCGACCGAGATCTTGTCAAAGAGGCTCTGGATCCGGTCATTAAGTTTTACCATGGAACCGATCATATGGCATTTGGACGAAAAATTGCAGTTCGATGAATTGCTGCGGACACAGCTGGTGATCTCGATAGGACCGACAATCATATCCGAAAGTTCCCTGGTCGAAACGTTGGAAAGATCTTTGATGATCTGGTAGCCGCCTTTGGCTCCCTGAGCGGCGCTTAAAACTCCGTTTTGTGTCATGATCTGCAGCACCCGGGAGGTCGGATCAAACGGGGTTTCGTAATAATCGCAGATTTCCTTGGCGGACGTTAGCTGCCCGGGGGTTTTTGTGCTCATGTACTTGAGCGCGATTAACGCGTACTCCATTTTCCGGTTCATCTTGAACATAAGTTTTTCCTTTTTGGGTTAGTATGGATCCGCCAGAACGACGTTGATCTCGGGATCGAACTGGTCGCGCAAAATGCTCTGGATAGCGAATAATGTTCCCATGGTTGCGCTTGGGCAGGAGCCGCAGGCGCCCTCGTAAAAAACTTCAAGCTGCTTATCTTTGTAATTGAAAACCTGAACATCTCCTCCGTCCATTTGCAGGGCCGGGCGGATGGTTTGGTCCAGGATGGCGTTGATCTTTTCGAGATCCGGGCTTGATGGCGCAGTTACAGCAGCTTTTGTGGGCTCGGGGATTTTAAAGTCGGGATTATGATCTTTTGCTTTTTCTAGGATGACGGCGCGAATATCCGATTCGATCTCCGGCCAGCTGACAGATCCGTCCTGCGTGACCGTGATGTAGTTATCAAAGAAATAGACTTCGCGGACGGCCGGGCTCAGGTCGAAAATCGCTTGGGCCAAGGGGTTGCCGGCGCATTCGGACGCGCGGGTGTATGTGTAATTCCCCTCCGATTTAACGGGTTTATTTAAGACAAATTTCAACGCATTTGGGTTGGGGGTGCTTTGTATCGTAAGTTGTATTTTCATCGTCTCTCCTAGAGATTTCGTATATTTAAGAAATCTAAATACTGTGAAAAATAACTTATATTAGTCTACTTGTATTTCCAGGAAAATCAAGGGTTTTTTGTTCCTGAGCTAAAGGATGTATTTTTCTGTGACGAATGCGCCAAAAGGAAAGGCGCAGGTAAAGGCCGGGGATACGGCATTCAGGATATGGGTGCTGCGGCGGTCGCCTTCAATGACAAAATCTTGGACAAGGCTGCGTTCCTTCTTATCGAGCAACTGGGCCCGGATGCCGGGCTTGGTGTATTCGGTGAACCCGTTGGGGTCAATGGACCCGACCATGGCTTGCGCGAGCCCGACAAAGTATTTCTTGTTGTATTTATGTATTTCTTCAAAAGCTAAATGACGGAATTCGAAGGCGTTGGTCAGAAAAAGGCGCGCTTCATGGATCATAATGTCAAAAAATTCGTTTATTTTGAAATTTTCGGACCAGGTGTAGTTTTCCCGCCAGAAGGCCGGAATGGCCGTCGGCCCGATCTTGATCTCGCCGGTTACGGTTTTTGTGTAATGAACGCCCAAGAATGGATTCTTGAGGTTGGGGACCGGATAAATATTGATTTTCACATCGGTTTTGTTTTTGGTGTATTTTAAATAAAGCCCCTTGAAAGGGATCATGGTGTATTTTTGGCCGAAGCCGAAATCCTGGGCGATCTTATCGGCGTAAAGCCCCGAGCAATTGATGATCTTCTCGGCCTGGATTTCTCCGTTCTGCGTCATGATCCCGCGATCCGTTTTTCCCAGGTATTTTGTTTGAAACATGAAATCAACGCCGGCATCCATAAGATCGTTCTTGATCGAATGGCAAACTTGCTTTGGGTCAACGCTGGCGGTATCCGGAGAATACAGGGCTTTCCGGAACGTCCGGACGTTCGGTTCGATGGTCTTGGCGGCGTGTTCGTCGATGATTTTAACGTTCGAGCCGTTGCGTTTTCCCCGGGCCTCCAACTCGTAAAGTTTTTCAAGCTCATCCGCGTTTTGGGCGACGACCAGCTTCCCGCAGGTGTTGATGGGAAGATCCTTTTGCCGGCAATACTCTTTCATCGCTTTGTTGCCGTCCACGGTGAATTTCGCTTTGAGGCTATCGGCCGAATAATAGAATCCGGCGTGCAGGACCCCGCTGTTGCGGCCCGACGCATGCGCGGCGGCATCTTCCTCTTTGTCGAGGATCAGTATGGAGGCGTCTTTTTTGGCTTGCTTAATGGCCCGGGCGATGGCGAGGCCGATTATGCCGGCGCCGATGATGACAAATTGATGGTTTGATTTCATGCGGGATTATCCGAAAAATTTATCGCCGACAGCCCAGTTAGATCCGGGAATCTCATCGATCACGAGATAGGTATGCTCTTTTGGTTTATTGGCAACCTTTAACAGAGTGTCCGAAAATTGCTTGGCGATCTCTTCCTTTTGCTTCTTGGTCAATGTTCCCACGAGTTTCAGATTGATATAAGGCATGCGCTCTCCTTCGTGTAAGAGCACGGCGCGCCGTGCCCCTGCTTTATTTTTCTAAGAGGTAAATCCCCATCGTTGAAAAGAGATTCGGCCGGAGAGAAACTTTTTTATTTTTGGCGATCCCTACTTCCTTAAGGATCGTGATCCGGTTCTCTTTGCAAAAAGAACGGAAATCTTTGAGGCTCAGAAAACGCAGGTTGGGCGTATCATACCATTGGTGGGGCAATTCCTTGGTGACCGGGACCCGTCCATGGAAAAAGATCTGGATCCGCGCCCGGGAATGGCAGAAGTTCGGAATGCCGACGATAACCTTTCGTCCCACGCGCAAGGATTCCAGGATCACCCTTCGGGGGTTCATGACCTGCTGCAAGCTTTCGTTCAAGATCACGTAGTCGAAACGTTTATTCGAAAAATCGGCCAGTCCCGTATCAATGTCGCAATGGGATACGGTCAGGCCCCTGGCCAGGCAGCGGTAGATCTCTTTCTCGTCGATCTCGATACCGGTCCCGTGGCACTTTTTCTTTTCGATCAAGAGAGACAGCAAGGCGCCGTCGCCGCAGCCCAGGTCGAGCACTTTGGCGCCGGTCTCAATCAGGTCCACGATCACTTGATGATCAAAGCGGGATTCTTCGTTGTGTTCATTCATGGGACATTGATTTCTGGGATTTCTTAAGAAAATGGGTAATGATATCGGACAGCCCCTCGACTTCAACAAGAAACGCGTCGTGGCCGTAAGAATTGCTGATCTCGATATCCGACACGTCGATATCGTTGGCCTTGAGCGCCCGGACCAGCTCTTTCGATTGATGCGACGGGTAAAGCCAATCGGACGAAAATGAAATGATCAAAAAGCTGGAACGCGCTTTCTTAAACGCATCGGTGAGCTTCCCATCCTCGGCGATATCGAAATAATCGAGCGCCTTTGACAAGTATAAGTAGGAATTGGCATCAAAGCGATGGACGAAGCTATCCCCCCGGTATTTGAGGTAGTTCTCGACCTCGAAATCGCCGGAAAAATCATAACCCAGGCGGTTTTTTCCGACCAGTTTCCGGCCGAATTTTTCTTCCATGGATTTTTCGCTCATGAAGGTAATATGCCCGATCATGCGTGAAATGGCCAGCCCGCGGGCGGGAACCGATTTTCCGTAGTACTCGCCGTTTTGCCAGTCGGGATCCGCCATGATCGCCTGGCGTGCGACCTCATGGAATGCGATCTGTTGCGCGCTATGACGGGTATTGGTTGCGATGGAGATTACGGAATGGATATGGTCCGGATAATCGAGCGACCACCGCAGGGCTTGCATCCCGCCCATGGATCCGCCGGCTCCGCAGAGGAGTTTTTTAATGCCGAGATGGTCCATCAGGAGCTTTTGCGCTGCGACCATATCTTCGATCGTGACGAACGGAAAACTTAGGCCATACGGTTTGCCGGTTTCGGGGTTGATAGAAGAAGGCCCCGTGGTTCCCTTGCATCCGCCGAGAACATTGGAGCAGATGATAAAATATTTATTGGTATCGAAGGCTTTTCCGGGCCCGACCATAATGTCCCACCAGCCTGGTTTTTTGTCGCCCTGGTGGTATCCGGCAACATGGGCATCGCCGGTCAGCGCATGGTAGATCATGACCGCGTTGGATCTATCCTTATTAAGCTCGCCATATGTCTCATAGGCCAATGTGATGGGCCCTAGCTTTTCCCCGCTCTTTAGGGCCATCTCGTTTGGCGGCTCACAGAAGGTCGCGTATTTCGTTTCGTAAATATGGTTGTTTTCTTTAGTCATGTCAGACTTATTTTGCTTCGGTGTATTGGAACATGGCGTTAATGCACCGTTTCGCACGCTGGATCAATTTGGGATCGACGCGCACGTAATCTTCCGGTCTGGGATTTTTCAGGACGCGCAGAATATCTTCCAGCGTGTTCGATTTCATATACGGGCAGAGCGTGCATGTGCCGACCAGTTTTTTGTCCGGGAATTCTTTCTGCAAGCGCGCGGACAAGCCACATTCGGTCAGCATGAGGAATTCTTTTGCTTTTGTTTTGACCATGTAATCGAGCATCTGGGACGTGCTGCCGACGAAATCGGAGTTTTGGCAGACTTCGGGCTTGCATTCCGGATGGCTGACAATCTTGGCCTCGGGATATTCCGTCCGGATGCGGTGAATATTCTCCATGTCGTATTCAATATGGACCGCGCAGGTGCCGTTGTAATATTTGATGTCCTTCTTAACGCCGCGGCGTTGCATTTCGTCAATCAGGTTCTGCCCCATCATTTTATCCGGCAGGAAATAGATCTTATCGTTTGGGATGTTCTGGACGACCTTGTAAACGTTGGCGGAAGTCACGCAAACGTCGCATTCGGCCTTCACTTCGGCGGTGGTATTGATGTAGCAAACGAACGTGTAGCCGGGGAATTCTTTGCGCAATTTGCGCGTGATGGTTGCGTTGATCGAATCGGCCAAGGTGCAGCCGTCAAGGGCCCCTGGAAGAAGAACATCCTTCTCGGGATTGAGGATCTTGGCCGTCTCTCCCATGAACCGGACGGCGGAGAAAACGATCGTGGACGCCTTGGTTTCCATGGCGTTTTTGCTTAAGGCATAAGAATCCCCGACATAGTCGCCGACGCCGTAAACGATCTCGGGGCTGACGTAGGAATGGACCAAAATGACCGCGTTCTTCTTTTCCTTGAGGTCATTGATCTCGTTGATCAGGGGGGCAAATTCCTCGCATTTCTTCAGGGAATAATGGCACACGGTTCCCCCGACCTTGATATTGCGCAGGGTATTAAAAAGCTCTTCAGGGGTAATGTGTTTTGCGGTTAACATGAAAATCGGAAAAAACAGTTACGATTAATTTAAATAGAATTTATACACCATTTTATCATAAAAAGCAATCATATAATATGTCGGGGCTCAGGCCAATTCGCCTTTGAGATTGCTGGGAGAGGCGCCAGTGATCCGGATATTGATGAGATCGCCCGAAGAAAACCTGCCGGCCGGGAAAATGACGGCCTTGTTGCCGTCCGTGCGGCCGAACCAGGCCTCGGGATGATCCGATTCGCTTTCCCCCTCAACGAGAACTTGCTGGATCTGGCCGATATGGGCACGGTTTTTCTTGAGCGAAATCGCTTTTTGCAGGTTATTGAGCCGGACGATGCGTTCGGTTTTCTTTTTTTCGAGCACATTGTCGGGATATTTCCGCTCGGCGATGGTTCCTCGACGCTGGGAATACTTGAAAATAAATGCCGAATCGAACTCGACTTGTTGTATGGCTTGAAATGTATCCTCGAATTCTTCATCGGTCTCGGACGAAAAGCCAACGATGATATCGGTCGTCAGGACAATTTGCGGGCATTTGGCCCGGATCTTTTCCACAAGGTCCAGGAATTCTTTTTGCGTGTAAGTCCGGGCCATTAATTCAAGGATACGGTCATTTCCGGCCTGCAGCGGCAGATGGATATGCTTACAGACCTTGGGATGGCTGGCGACAATGTCGAGCAATTTTTCCGGGAAATCTTTCGGATGCGGAGAGGTGAACCGGATGCGCTCAAGGCCGTTGACCTGTGCGACGGTTTTGATGAGATCGGCAAAATCCGAATTCTTGTAACGGTAGGAATTGACGTTTTGCCCCAGTAAAGTCACCTGCTTGAACCCATCTTTTACCAAACGATGGACTTCTTCGAGGATGTTTTCCGGAGACCGGCTGCGCTCTCTCCCTCTTGTGTAGGGCACGACGCAAAATGTGCAGAAATTATCACATCCGCGCATGACGGCGATCCAGGCGTTGATACCTTTTTCGCGCGCCGGATAAACATCCGCGTAGGTTTCGAATTCGGACAGCGTCACATCAAAAGGTTTTTCTTCCGAGACCACTGCTTTTTTGATCAGATCTGGCAACCGCTTATAACTGTCCGGTCCGGCGAGGAAATTGACTTTCAAGTGACGGTCGTTCAGGAGGTCTTCACGAAGCCCCGAAGCCATGCATCCCAGGACACCGATCGTGACAGGTTTGCCGTTGCGCCTATGCCGGATCTCGTGAATATGCCCGTATACTTTCCGGTGGGCGTTCTCGCGGACCGAGCAGGTGTTGAGCAGGATAATATCAGCCTTCACCTCATCCTCGACAAAGGAATAACCCGCTTTCTCCAGAATTGCCCGCACGAGTTCCGAGTCGTATTCGTTCATCTGGCATCCGAACGTGACCAAAAGTATGCGTTTTCCTGCT
>JAKQAH010000175.1 GCA_029568545.1 Candidatus Omnitrophota bacterium | reverse complement strand
GGTATTAATGAAAGTCTCAAGCCGCGACAGGAAATTGAAGTTGTTGCCCGGTCCGGCAAAGACGAGCGAAGGTTCACATGCCGCGCCCGGTTGGATACGCCGGTGGAAATTGACTATTTTCGTAACGGCGGGATTCTCCCGACCGTCTTAAGAAAATTAGCGAAATAATCTCGCTTGACAAGGAGGCCTTATGCCTAGCAAAACAAAAGCATTCACGCTCATGGAGGTCATGATCGTGATTGTGATTATTTCCATTATTGCCGCGTTCGGTTTCCCGAATTATAATAAGGCGGTTACCAAGGCCGATGAGCATAATATGATCGCGAATTTAGTAACAATGCGCTCAACTTTGAATTTTTATCTTGAAAACGGCGGAACCTTTGCAAGCTGGGGGAACCTCACGGCGATTAATGCGAATTTAGGGCTCAGCATTCTTGATAAACAAACCGTAACATACTCTTGTTGCGCGAGTTGCAACGCCCCTGATGGGGATGCCATGACAAACGGATGCGTTGCCACTCATCCAAAGGGCTGGTCTTTGAGGTTTCATGAAGAACATTCTTCAGGCGGTGTTCATTGTGCCGATGGAACATGCCCGACGTGTCCAGCGGCGCCCGGGAGATGCGGATAAGCTGTTTTAACTGCAATCATCCGTTGACAATGTTAACGGTTTCATTTAGAATTTTGTAATATTTTTTAGCTCGAGGTAAAAATGCCTAAAACAATGTACCAAAAAATCTGGGATGCTCACTTAGTGCGTCAGGCGCAAGGGGATACGGCGATTATCTATGTCAACTTGCAGTTGGTCCATGAAGTCACGAGTCCTCAGGCGTTTGAGGGATTGCGGCTGGCCAAGCGTACAGTCCGTTGTCCGCGCAAGACGTTTGCCACCATGGATCATAATGTTTCAACGCGCACCAAGAACATCGATTTGTTTGAGGCCATGTCCAGATTGCAAATGGAAACCTTAGCCAGAAACTGTAAAGAATTCGGCATCACGTTGTATGATTATCAGGATAAAGATCAAGGCATTGTTCATGTGATCGGCCCGGAAATGGGCATCACACAGCCCGGGATGGTGATCGTCTGCGGCGATTCGCATACATCAACCCATGGGGCTTTTGGGGCATTGGCGTTTGGGATCGGAACATCGGAGGTGGAGCATGTTCTCGCGACCCAAACATTGCAGCAGAATATCGCCAAAACATTTCAAATCAATATTGACGGTAAGCTCGGGAAAAATATTACGTCCAAAGACATCATTCTTTATATTATCGGGAAGATTGGAACGGCAGGCGCAACCGGATATGTTATCGAATATGCGGGCAGCGCTATCCGCGATTTGTCGATGGAAGGACGAATGACGATTTGCAACATGAGCATTGAAGCCGGCGCGCGGGCCGGGATGATCGCTCCGGATGAAAAAACGTTTAAGTATTTAGAGGGCCGCGATCATGCGCCTCAAGGCGATGACTGGGCCAAAGCCGTCGCTTATTGGAAAACCCTGCCGAGCGATCAAGGCGCAAAATTCGATAAAGTCCTGAACATTAAAGCGGAAGATATCAAGCCGCAAGTGACCTGGGGAACAAGCCCGGGGCAAGTCGTTTCCGTAGAAGATAACGTTCCCGACCCGGAAAGTTTCAAGGATCCGACGGAAAAGGCGGGAGCTCAAAATGCTTTGAAATACATGGGCCTGAAGCCGGGAACGCCGATGGAGTCGATCAAAATCGATAAAGCGTTTCTGGGTTCTTGCACGAATGGACGTATTGAAGACTTGCGGGCTGCGGCAGAGATCGTGAAGGGAAAAAAAGTTGATTCGGCCGTCCAAGCAATCGTTGTGCCAGGGTCGGGGCGCGTCCGGCGCCAAGCCGAAAAAGAAGGGCTGGATAAAATATTTACCGATGCGGGTTTCGAATGGCGCTTTGCTGGCTGTTCGATGTGCCTGGGAATGAACGATGATCAGTTGTCAAAAGGGGAACGATGCGCATCGTCAAGTAACCGCAATTTTGAAGGACGCCAAGGGCCAGGCGGACGCACCCATTTAATGAGCCCGCAAATGGTGGTTGCGGCCGCAATTAGCGGCCATATTGTCGATATCCGCAAATTTTTGGAGGAAAGAAAGTTATCATGAAACCGTTTGAGCAGCATACTGGGATTGCGGCACCGCTGGACAGGGTCAATGTCGATACCGACGCGATTATTCCGAAGCAATTTTTGCGAAAGATCGAGCGGACAGGATTTGGCGCGCATTTATTTCATGAATGGCGCTATACGGATTATGAAGGGACCACAGAAAATCCCCAATTCGTTCTAAATCGTCCCGAATACCGTCTAGCAACAGTGTTATTGGCGCGCGATAATTTCGGCTGCGGTTCCAGCCGCGAGCACGCGCCCTGGGCCTTGGAAGATTATGGTTTTCGGGTGATCATCGCTCCGAGTTTTGCCGATATTTTTTACAATAATTGTGTTAAAAACGGCATATTGCTGGTACGATTAAAGACGGCTGAGGTCGACGAACTGTTTGCTCAAGTTCAAGCCAAACCCGGCGCGAAAGTTAGCGCGAATCTTCCGGATCAGGTTGTCATCGGGCCGGACGCAAAGAGATATTCTTTTGAAATCAATCCGTTTGCAAAAACATGCCTTCTTAAAGGCCTTGACCAGATCGGATGGACGCAGCAATTTAATGATCAAATTGAAGCCTACGAAAAGAAATTAAAAAAAGAGAAGCCTTGGCTCGCTTAAGCAGCAATGAAGAAAAGAAATCCCCTGAAAAAAAGAAATCTCCGCAAGTTTTCCTCGATCGTTACGGACGGTTATGACCGGGCTCCGAGCCGCTCTATGCTGCGCGCTGTCGGGTTTACGACCGCCGATTTTAGAAAACCCCAGATCGGGATCGCCTCGACGTGGGGCATGGTCACACCGTGCAACATGCATATCGATCAGCTGGCCGAAAAAGCCGTTCAAGGCGTTGACCGGAACGGCGGGAAGGCCGTTACCTTCAATACGATCACGGTGTCCGACGGGATTTCGATGGGATCGGAGGGGATGAAGTATTCCCTTGTTTCGCGCGAAGTGATCGCGGATTCTGTCGAAACGGTTATGGGCTGCGAGGGATTTGACGGCGTGGTGGCGATCGGCGGGTGCGATAAGAATATGCCCGGCTGCCTAATGGCCATGGCCCGCTTGAACCGCCCATCGGTATTTGTTTACGGAGGAACGATCCTTCCCGGATGTTACAAAAAGAAAAATGTGGATATCGTTTCCGTTTTCGAAGCTGTCGGGGCTTATGCCAATCATCGGATCACGGCGAAGGACCTCCAGG
>JAKQAH010000162.1 GCA_029568545.1 Candidatus Omnitrophota bacterium | reverse complement strand
AAAAACAATCACAATTTTCAGTAATAAAGGCTGGGTTGGTAAAACATTTGTTTCCGTAAATCTTGCGGCCGCGCTCAGCCTCCAGGGCAAACGTGTGTTGCTTTTGGACCTGGATTTTCAGGCGGGACATGACATGGCGAGGATGCTCAATCTTGTTCCTCGGTATGCCTTGGTCAATTTGCTGCAGCAACTCGAAAAGAACAGCGATGCTCAGGAGATCAAAAAGTTTGTTATTTCCCATTCGAGCGGGATCGATTTCCTTCCGGCGGTGATCAATGTCCGGCAAGCCGGCCATATTACTCCGGACAACATCCGTTTTTTCTTTCAGAAGGCGGCGATGGTCTACGATTTCATTATCATCGATGCCGGTCAAACATTTAGCGAAACGCTCATTGCGGCACTGGATTGTTCCCAAACGATTTTTTTGGTTTTAACTCCGGACGTCCTTGCGGTTTATCAAGTCAAAGGCTGCCTTGAGTTGTTACAGAACTTACATTTTCCGCTTAAGATGGTTCGTCTCGTCCTCAATCGGGCCGAAAGCCGCGGCAGCGTGGCGTGGCAGGCGGTCCGAGATACGTTGGGGTGTGAGATTTTTGCGCAAATCCCCTCCGAGGGTTATGCCGTGGGATTGGCCCTCAACCGGGGAACACCCTGCGTCATCGATAATCCAAAGAGCAAAGTTTCGGAAGCGTTTTTCCGGATGGCGCAAGACATCCTTAAGCGAGGGGATTTGTTTTTGCAGGCCACGGATATAGCGAAAGTCCGAACGACAGACGGTCTTCAAAAGCCGAGTAGTTTTTGGGAGAAGTTCGGGATCGCGGCCACCGCTCCAGGAAGCGTGGGAGAATATGCGCGGGAAGAAGACGAGGTCGTTTCGTTAAAGAGACGGGTACATGAAAAACTGGTTGCCCGCCTTCATGTGGAAGATTTAAGTCCGCAAATTTTGAGCGATCCGCAAAAGGCCCAAGAACTCAAGCTTTCTGCCCAGAAGATCGTGGCTAACTTATTGATTGAAGAAAAAGGGGCGATGATCTCGTCGCACAAAGAGCGCTCACGGCT
>JAKQAH010000119.1 GCA_029568545.1 Candidatus Omnitrophota bacterium | reverse complement strand
GTACTTCTCCATGTTGGTACAAGTTACGCACCGAAATGACCCGTGGAAATAATAAGCTATGACTTTCGCTTGCGAGGTTGATTGACCAAAAGCGAAAGAGCCCGTGCTAATGGCCGCAACAACCGCAAGAACCTGAATTATTTTTCTCACATCCACCCCCCGAAAGGATTGCTTTGATTTCGTTCTTATTGAGAACTTTTCCGGATGAAACCACCTTGCCGTCGACGGCCAGCCCGGGCGTCATCATGACGCCGTACTCGGTGATCTTGTCGATATCCGTCACCTTGTCGATCTCGGCTTGGATATTTAATTCTTTTACAGCCGCCTCGGCGTTCGCCGTAAGCTGTTTGCATTTAGGACAACCTATCCCTAAGATTTCGATTTTCATTTTGATCCTCCCTTTATTTTCTTCGCTGAAACTTTTATGCTCACAATTGCATCAGAAGCCGCCTCGAGATTATCAAACATGGCATCCACCGGATAGTCAGCTTCACTTATGACCTTTATATCCTGAAACCCCGCCTGCTTGATAAACCCAAGATAATCGTCTTTCTTGATCGCCCCGGCAAGACAACCTACATACGCCTCAACGGATTCCTTAATCTGTTGAGGCAAATCTTTGGCCAACACCAGATCCGAAACCATCAATCGCCCCCCCGGCTTAAGCACCCTGAACGCTTCTTTGAATACCGCCTCTTTGTCCGGCGATAGATTGATAACGCAATTGGAGATAATCACGTCAATCACGTTATCCTCAATTGGAAGTTTCTCTATCTCGCCTGAGCGGAATTCCACGTTATCGAAGCCGCCTTTTTTAGCATTCGTTCGTGCTCTCTCCAGCATTTCAGGCGTCATGTCCACACCAATAACACGACCGGTCTTGCCGACTTTCTTGGCCGCAAGGAAAGCGTCAAATCCAGCCCCGCTCCCCAGATCAAGCACCACATCGCCCTCTTTTAACGAAACGATGGCCAACGGATTGCCGCACCCGAGCCCCAAGTTCGCCCCGTCAGGAACAGCGTTCATCTCATCATCGCTATACCCGACAGTCTTACTGATATCCCGGGCGTTATTTGATGATGAACAGCATGAATTGGAAGAACAGCAGGACGTTCCCCGCTTGGCTACTTTGGCGTAACCTTCTTTGACTATTTTCTTGATATCTTTTTCCATCATCCCCTTACCTATTTAACGATAAGACCAAAAATCATTCCGCTTATGGTGGCCATGACAACCACCAAAGCCACATAAACAATTGTCTTTTTAGTCCCGATAATTCCCCGGATAACCAGCATGCTCGGCAAGCTCAAGGCAGGCCCGGCCAAAAGAAGCGCTAACGCGGGCCCCTTGCCCATACCGGAACCAATCAACCCCTGTAAAATGGGCACCTCCGTGAGCGTGGCGAAATACATAAACGCCGCAATGATCGACGCGAAGAAATTCGCCCGTAATGAATTGCCGCCGACGAGCGCCTCAACAAACCGCGAGGGGATCATTCCCTCATGCCCGACCCTTCCCAGCAGGAACCCGGAAATTAAAACGCCTCCTAAGAGAAGCGGAAGGATCTGTACAGCAAATCCCCAAGAAGCGCCGGCCCATTCCTTTAACTCATCTTTCTTGAACCATCGGAAAAGCATGATGGCTAAACTCACAAGCGAAAATCCGGCGATCCACCATTTGTATTGGTACATAAAAGCCCATGCGCCGTGGTCGCCTTCAAGAGGTTTTCCCCAGTTGGCAAAAACAAGAAAAACGATCATGGAGGCAAAATAAAGGACCGTCTTACCCAAAGAACGTGTTTCTTTGATTTCTTCAACATTGAAACCACCATTCGCGTGACGGTTTCTTTCTTCTTTAAGAAACAAAAGATGCATTAATAAACCGATAACAATACTGAAGACGATCGCTCCCACGGCCCGGGCCAATCCCAACGGCCAGCCAAGAACCCTCGCGGTCAGAATGATCGCTAAGACATTGATGGCGGGGCCGGAATAGAGAAATGCGATCGCCGGCCCAAGCCCGGCGCCCCTTTTGTAGATGCCGGAAAATAGAGGCAAAACTGTGCACGAGCATACCGCAAGAACCGTTCCCGAAACAGACGCCACGCTATACGACAGGAATTTGTTAGCCGCCGCGCCGAAATATTTCATCACCG
>JAKQAH010000055.1 GCA_029568545.1 Candidatus Omnitrophota bacterium | reverse complement strand
GATTGCAGTTCGTTGGTCCGGTCCTGGATCTTCGCTTCCAGGATCTGGCGGGAACGGAATACTTGCTCGAAGAGGCGGGCATTTTCCAGGGCCTGCCCGATTTGGCTGGCCAGGATAGAGATCAGTTCCTCATCGCCCTGGGTAATGGCGGCGGCATTGGACTGGTTGCCGACCATGACCGTTCCCAGGATGCCTTTTTGGGAAATGATGGGCGTCAAGATAAAATGTTCGGCGCCAAAGAGCGCACCGAGAGTTTCCCGTCTTGGTTTGGGCGAATTGACCGATGAAAAAGTCTGGCCTTCTTGGAGCGAGGCCATCAGGCTGGTGTCGTTCTCGAGCTCGGACAGAACATAGGGAACGCGCTCCTGTTCGAAGCCCAGAGCAACTTGCGTTTGGAGTTTTTGCTGCTGGTTATAGATCAGGATCAGGTTTTTATCGAAATCAAGATTCGTTACCAGCGCCTGCTCCAAACGGGAAAAAATCTCGGTTTCATCCAGCGTCGTGCTGATCAAGCGGGAGATCTTCTGCAGCGCGTCCAGCCCCCCGAGACGCTTGTCCAGCTCTTCCTGCGCCTTGTTCAGCTGCAGGTCGGTTCGAACGATAAGCTTGGCCTGCTCATCAAGATCGTTGAAAGATTTCTTCAGTTTTCGGATCGAATTCTGGAGCTTGTTGATTTTTTCGGATTTGTCTATGACGATCAAAAGAAGAACGCCGATCACGATAAAAACAAAAAGCCCAACTGATAACAGGATATAGGGAGAAAGATTTTCCATGTTATTTCAAGGCAAAATGCCCAGGTTATTTGACGGTAAAATCATAACACAAAAAAAGTTGAACAATCCAGATGATTTCACAAATTTCGGCCTAACTGAGCGCCAGGACAACAATGCTCTCGTTGAGCAGATACGGCTTTTTGAATTTTTCTACGGTCTGAAAAGGGCTGATCTCCCCGTTAGCGTACATTCCGATGAGCGGGACGCTGGCGCCGAAAACATGCTTGATATTCTGGATCTCTTCAAATGCCGTGCGGCCCAGCAGCTTCAGCCGGGCCATGGATTCGATGACGATCACCAGCTTTGGCTTTTTCTCCGCAAGGCCTTTTTTGGCGTCTTCCGCCGCTTCGAGTGCGGCCTGCTTGCAGGATTCTTTGTTGCCGATCATGATGTGGACTTCCGCCCCTTCCGGCACATTTCCCTGGCAGACGATACTGCCGTCCTCCCGGATTTCAACGGCATTTCGCAGCAAATATTCGCTGCTTCCCTCGACAAAAATGCCCAAAGGATACAAAAGTGACATGCGGCCGAATTGATTCATCTGCAGAGTATCAATCTCATGGCCGAAATATTCCGTGTACAGGTCGGAAGCTTTATTGCCGTTGATGGTTTCAATGACATTGCCTTTGGCTTTATCGATCAGACGGGGCTTGCCCAGGGGGCGCCAGCCGTGACGGCATCCGATGCTGGCCGTGGCGTGGCCGCCGACGATCAGTCCGGTCGCGCCATCCGCGATGATATTGTCCTGGAAGATCTGGAAAGTGCTCGCGAAATGAAAATCATCGCAACTGCCGGCCCCCAGGACGGGGAAAACATTGCCCAGGATTTCCTGTATGCCTTCGAGAAGAACGGAGTTGTTTTCCAAATGGCCGTCTGTAAAGAACATGAAAACGTGCCGGCCATGCCGCCCGAAATCAGCCAGCGTATTGCGCGCCAGGACGCTTCCCGCATGGCGCGGGTTCGACACTTTAAGCCCGTCGACAAAACCGGTCCCAAACTTGATCTCATCGGAGCTGACGGTCAGGACCGCCATCCCGCGCTCTTCGATCGATTGCGAAAGGATGATGCCGGCTGTCGAGCAGCCGATCATCTTAGCCTCATTGAGGACCGTTCGCAAAACGGGCACGGTTTGGCGGGGATCGTAATGGATGGTGCTGAAGATCAGAGCGATATCAATCCGGTCGGCATTCAGATGTGTCTTAGAATCAAAAGCGGCGTCTCTGGCGGCTGTTTCCGGGTCCAGAGATTGGCTGAAACCGATTCCGATTTGGGTGGCCATAATTAGAGTAGCTCCTTCTCGGCGAAAGGATGGAGTGAAAATCCCCTTTAAAACTAATACAAGTATAGCTTCTATTAGGAAAATTGAAAATCAAAAATTGACTATGTTAAAAACGATTTGAAGCGCCGGAATTTTATATTGACCCTGAAGGGAAATATGATATTATCTTGAAAGCTAAGGGCCCCCATCGTCTAGCCTGGTCCAGGACATATGGTTCTCAGCCATAAAACACCGGTTCAAATCCGGTTGGGGGTACCACGAGTTTCAGGCAAACATCCCTTTAAAAGGAGAGAAGAAATGAAAAAGACCATATGGGCCATTCTCGCGATGATTTTTTTCGGCTGTTTCCAGACAGCAACGGCAACTGCGTTAAGTGTGGATGAGATTGTTGAAAAAGCCAATATTGCCTCCTATTATGCGGGTCCCGATGGCACGGCGGATGTCAATATGGTGATTACGGACGCCCAGGGTCGGGAACGCACCCGGAAGTTCAGGATCCTGCGCATGACCCAAGAGCAGGGCGGTCCACAGAAATTCTACGTGTATTTCTTTGAGCCGGCTGACGTCGCCAATATGGTCTTCATGGTTTGGAAGAATGTCGGTGCTGATGACGATCGATGGCTTTATTTGCCAGCCTTGGACCTTGTCCGAAGGATCGCGGCCAGCGACAAGCGCTCAAGCTTTGTCGGATCGCACTTTGTCTATGAAGACGTTTCCGGCCGCGGTATTGTTGCGGATACGCACGAACTCGTGGAGACGGCTGATCAATATTACAAGATCAAGAGCACGCCCAAAGAAGAAAAAGGCGTGGAGTTCAAGTATTATTTTCTCTGGGTTGATAAGAGCAATTTTATTCCGGTCAAAGCGGAGTATTATAACAAGGCCGACCAGTTGATCCGGACCGTTGAGGCGCTGAAAGTTGAGATGATCGACGATTATCCGACGGTAACGCAGTCGGTCGCCACAGACCTGGAGCGGGGGGGCAAGACAACGATGAATTTCTCGAATGTGCGTTATGATATCGGCTTAACGGAAGATATTTTCACGGAACGCTATTTGCGGCAAGCTCCCACGGAATGGATCAAGTGATCTTGCGCAGACGGGCCTTTGTTTTTATCGGAATTTCCTTTTTTCTCTTCCTCTCCGGGATCTCGGAAGCGGTTTCTCCCGCCGTGCGCGGTTTTCTGGAGCTCGATGCCGGCGCGAAACTCAGCGACGATAACACCAAAAAAGACAATTTTAATCTTTTGGAGCAGCGGCTGCAGCTGAGGACTCTTTATCGGTTCAAGGGGGACAATTATTTTGCCCAGAAAGGGGCCGCTGTCAACCTGAAGGGGGATTTTACCGTCGATGAATATTATAACGGAAAGACTGGATTTGACCTGCGGGAAGCGAATCTTTCGCTGACGCCGTTTCGTTTCATGGACCTGAAGGCCGGCCGGCAAATCCTCACTTGGGGAACGGGAGATTATCTGTTCATCAACGACATGTTCCCCAAGGATTATGTTTCGTTCTTTATCGGCCGGGACGACGAGTATCTCAAGAAACCTTCCGACGCCCTCAAGATGTCCTTTTATCCTTCCGTCGGCAACATCGATATGATCGTTTCCGCCTTCGAGCCGAA
>JAKQAH010000032.1 GCA_029568545.1 Candidatus Omnitrophota bacterium | reverse complement strand
ATGGGAAGGCGATACGGAGCTTTTCGATCGCGCTGTTGACCGCTATCAGTTAACGGGCGCTTTTTTAAGCTCGCTTTATGTTCCCGCGCCCTCCCAAACGATCCGCCATCTTTATGAGCGCCCCGATTGGATCCTTGTTTATTTTGATTATGACGCGGCGATATTCCTTCGCGATGTTCCCGCCAATCGCGGGTGGATTGACCGGTATCGCATGGATCTCGGCCAATGGCGGACCGAGGAGGCAAATCTGGTCAAGATCGGCACGAAGAATGTCATACCCTACCGCTATGTAAGCCGGGCTTATGGATTGTTCAATATGGGTTTCCCGGAGAAGGCGGAACGGGAGGCCCTTGAAGCGATCCGGATTGATCCGCAAAATGCGAAAGCGTATAAATTGTTGGGGAGAATCTATAACGACCGGGGCGAATTCGCGCGAGGGTTTGAGGTTTTGCGTAAAGCGAAGATGTTTGATTCCGGCGATATGAAAGTGCGCTATCAAATTGCTCGGGCTCTTTATCATTTAGGCGAACCGGAACAGGCGGAGATCCAGTGCCGGTTGGTTTTATCCCGTAAGCCGAACGATCCGGAGGCGCGGGACCTTATGGCGCTGATCAGTTCGGGCAAGAGCGAAGCTTTCCATCAGGCTTTTCCGCGGGGGGATCATGGGCGATAATTTCTGGAAAAAATTTGATTATCTGACCGGGCTGCTTCCCTTTGCCTCGATCTTTGCCCTGGTTGTTATCAGCGCGAATCTGGAAATTAAAGATCTGGACCTTTGGTTGCACCTGGGCATGGGCAAATTTATTACGCTCAATCATTTTGTTCCGAGCGCGGATATTCTTTCCTGCACGATCCAGGGTTCGCCGTGGGTCAATCACGAATGGCTGTTCCAAGTGGCCGTTTATAATATTTTCAACCGTTGGGGGGCGGACGGCCTGATTTTGATGCAGGTTGTTGTCGTCGGATGCACCATGCTCTTGCTCCTTTGTTTGGGGTATGATAAAAAACGGCAATTATTGACCGCGTTTATCCTCTTTCTCACCTATATGGTTTTTCAGCAACGGTTCACGATCCGTCCGGATATCTACAGCCTGTTGTTTTTTGCCGTGTATATTTTTGTTCTTTCCCTGCACATTGACAAGAAATGGGCGGTTCCGGCGCTCTTTATCGTTCAAATTCTTTGGAGCAACATGCACGGGTTCTTCTTTTTTGGCCCGCTGTTTATCCTGATCGGCATCGTTTCTGAATGGGCGCGCCGGCGTATCCCGCTTCCGCTGGAATGGAAGCAATCGGGCCAATTGAACGATGAGGAATATAGCCGGATGAAATGGGCATTTGTCTTTGTGCTTCTGGCATGTCTGTTCAATCCTCTTTTTATCCAAGGGGCATGGTATCCGGTCCGCGTTTTCTTTTCGCTTTCCGGCGAGAATAAGATATTCTTTGACTTTATTCAAGAACTCAAGCAGCCGATCACCCAAGCAACCCTGCTCAACGAAAATCATTATTTCTATTACAAGATGATGATTTTCTTCTCGGTGATTTCGTTTGCTTTGAATTACCGGCGGATCGATATCAGCGCCTTGTTGTTTTGGCTTGCATTCTTGGTTTTTTCGCTCAAAGCCGTGCGCAATACCCCATTCTTCGCCTTTGCGGCCTATCTTGTCATTATCACGAATCTGGTGAATATCAATTTTGAGAATATTGTTCCTGTCCGATTTACGATCAAGAAATTCCAGTATCTGACGGCGATTGTCCTGAACTTCCTTTTTCTGTCTTGGATCTTCGGATTCTTCCAAATCCTTTCAGGCCGGGCTTATTATGATTTCGACAAGTATGAGCTTAAGAGCGAATTCGGAGGGATCTCCCAAAGGGCCTATCCCGATAAAGCTGTCGATTTTCTTGTCAAAAATGAGATTCAAGGAAATTTCTTCAATGATTTTAACTCAGGGGCGTATCTTATAGGGCGGACCTTTCCAGATATCAAGGTTTTTATCGACGGCAGGACCGAGGTTTATGGAGGGAATTTCTTTAAGAAGTACCAAGAGATCTGGGAGCGCGGGAATGCGGACCTGTTTGAAGAAGCCGTCAACAAATTCCATATAACGGGAGCCTTGTTTAACTCCTCCCGCCAATTTATCCCAAAAAAAATATTGAACTATCTCTATCGTCACGAGGATTGGCATGTCGTTTATTTTGATTATGACGCTGTGATCTTTTTAAGAGATGTTGAAGCGAATAAGGACATCATCGATCGCTTTGAGATCGATCTGTCCCGATGGGAAGCTCCGGCGATGGATCTGTTTAAGCTGGGAACGCTGCGCGTTCAACCGTACCGGCCGTATTATCGGGCCTACACGTTGGAGTCTCTGGGCCTTGATGATGCCGCGCTCAAGGAGTTGGAGGAAGCGGTCCGGGCGGATCCGTTCTACGCCGAAGCTCACGATCTTATGGGAAAGATCTACGGAAAAAAGAAAGATTTCCAAAAAGCGTTCGAGCATTTTCGCATTGCCGTAACCGCTATGCCCAACAACAAAGAAAAGCGTTATAATCTGGCGCTGTCTTATTTTGATCTTGGGCAATACGCAGGGGCGGCGCACCAATACGATGTGATTACCAAGAAGTGGCCTAAGGATCCAAAGGGGTATTTTCTTTTAACAAAGGCCTATATTATGGACGGGAAATATCCCGAGGCATTCGAGGCTTTGGCGCAGGCGCGGCGCTTGGTCTCGGGCGATGTCCAGGCCCTGTTGGAGCTGGGGGATCTGGCGAAGGGGCAAAAGGCCTATGCCCAGGCAAGGAACATCTATCAAATGGCTCTCGAGGCCGATCCATCGTCCGCGTCTGTTTACAAGAAGCTTGGTTTTGCGTCGTTGGAAGAGCATGATTTTTTGCGGGCAAAGACGGAATTCCAGAAAGCTTTATCGCTTTCCCCCGAGGATGGAGAGATCACGCGGGCTTTGGAGGATCTCTCCGGAAAACTTTAGCGGCAAAGACGGGTTTCAAGATCTTTATTGAAAAAATGAACAACTCAACCTATAATCAATATTCATTATAGACGGGGAGAATGCGTTATGATCGAGGTGCTGACATTTATTTTGGCGGGTGGGCGAGGGGAGCGATTGGATCCCTTGACGCGCGACCGGGCTAAACCGGCCGTTCCGTTTGGCGGGATCTACCGCATCATCGATTTTACGCTCAGCAACTGCATCAATTCCGGCCTCCGGCGCATTTACGTTCTGACCCAATACAAATCTTTTTCCCTGCAAAAACATTTGCTGGCCGGCTGGGATGTTTGCTCCAACCAGCTCGGCGAGTTCATTGATGTTATTCCCGCGCAACAGCGCATCGGCGACGACTGGTACAAGGGGACCGCGGATGCCATCTATCAGAACATTTACGCGATCCGCGATTATGATCCGGAACTCATCCTGATCTTATCCGGCGATCATATTTATAAGATGGATTACCGGGAAATGATGCGCGTTCATAAAGAGAAGAATGCGGATGTGACCGTTGCGTGCGTGACCATGCCCCAGGAGGATTCAACGCGCTTCGGCGTGATCGAGGCCGATAAGGAGCAGTATGTCCTTGGCTTTCAAGAAAAGCCCGAGAAGCCGAAAACGATCCCCCAGAAGCCTAAGCACATTTACGCGTCGATGGGCATTTATCTTTTCAAATGCAGCGCTCTTCTGGACGAGCTGGAATTAGACGCAAAAAATCGCGGGTCCCAAAGGGATTTCGGGAAGAACGTGATCCCGCAAATGATCAAGAATGGCCGGAAAGTCTGCGCTTACAATTTTGTCGACGAGAAAGGCGATCCGAAATATTGGCGGGATATCGGGACGCGCGACGCGTATTATCAGGCCAATATGGACCTGCTGGCGCACGATTCCGAGTTCGATTTGTTCGACCGCTCCTGGCGCGTGCGGACTTATCATGAGCAGTATCCTCCGATCAAGGTCGTTAATGTTCCATCCGGAAATGGCGCCCTGATCGATTCCATGGTGGCAGGCGGTTGCGTGATCGAGGGGGGATTTATCGAGCATTCCATTTTAGGGTCCAATGTCAAGATCCATCAAAAGGCCGAAGTGCGCAATTCGGTCTTGATGGAGGGCGTTGTCGTCGGGGAAGGCGCCAAGATCCAAAACGCGATCATCGATAAGGAAGTGAGCATCCCGCCCGGGTCAAACATCGGCTACGATCCCAATCTGGATAAAAAAAGATTCGTTCTCACCGCTTCCGGCATTGTGATTGTCGCCAAGAAATCTTCTGTCTCAAAATAGTCTTTCGTTATTTTTCCTGCCGCATATTTCCCTAATATATTTTTTTCTGACGTTTTTGGCATATGTAAAATATGTCATAGGATGTAATTAAATGATAAAGTATTGATTTGTATGGAATATATGTCACGAAATGTATCTTTATGTTCTCTTTATGAAAAAAAACGATAAAAATATTGACACTAGGTATTTTATGTAATAAATTGTTATCTATATTCCGTGAAAATGTTAATTCTTGAGAATGCTTAACTTAGAGAATCATTACCCTATGTCCGACAGAGAACTGATGACAATCGAGGAAGTTGCTGATTATCTTCGCGTGAAAAAGAGGACCATTTACGAATGGGTGAAGAACAGGAAAATCCCTGCCATCAAGACGGTCGGGCAATGGCGGTTTAAAAAAGTTCAGATCGATATTTGGCTGGAAAACCAGCAGGGATGATAATTCGTCGTCATATGATCATTCGTTTTCTTAATAGGAAATCCAACGAGAGGAGCTTCTATGTATTTTAAGAAACTTGAGATTTTCGGTTTTAAATCTTTTGCGGATAAAACCGTTCTCAATTTTGAGCCGGGCATCACGGCGATCGTTGGGCCGAATGGCTGCGGCAAGAGCAATATCTTCGACGCGATCCGGTGGGTTTTGGGGGAACAGAGCGTGAAAGAGCTGCGCGGGGCGTCCATGGAAGATGTCATCTTTAACGGAACGGCCAGCAAGCCATCCTTGGGGTTCGCCGAAGTCAGCTTGACCTTTGCCAACGAATCCCGCAAGCTCAATATTGAATACGATGAGGTCACCATTACCCGCCGTCTGTTCCGTTCCGGGGAAAGCGAATATTTGCTTAACAAGAACACCATGCGCTTGAAGGATGTCCAGGAATTGCTGATGGGGACCGGGATCGGGGCCGAAGCGTATTCTCTGGTCCAGCAGGGAAAAGTTGATCTGGTGGTCAGCGCGCGTCCCGACGACCGGCGCATGATTTTTGATGAGGCTTCCGGCATCACGAAATATAAGGCGAAAAAGCGGGAAGCGCTTAACAAGCTCAAGGATACCGAAAATAATCTTCTGCGCATCAACGATATCACCATCGAGGTGAAGCGCCAGATCGCTTCGATTGAGCGGCAGGCGAATAAAGCCAAAAAGTATAAAGTGGAATTTGAGCGGCTGAAAGAGATGGAGGTCAAGCTGGCGAAGTATCAGATCAGCACCTTCAGCGATCATAAGAACAGGATCCGCGCCAGGTTCGACGAGATGAAAGCCAAGGAGGCGCAATATTCCCAGGAGCTCACGGACCTTTCCGGCCTTTTGACCAATGAGATCAATTATCTCGGAGATCTTGAGCAAAAAGTCAATGAGTTCCATGCGGAAGCTATCAAGCTGGACGGGCAGATCGATCTGGCGAAGCGCCAGATCGATTTTAACGGCGAGAGGATCGAGAACCTGGACCGCAATGAGCATAAGCTTTCCGGCAAGAAAGAGGAGCTGATCGAGCGCTGCCGCCTCCAGCAGCAAAAAATGGAAGAATTCAAGCAGGCGATGTCTGTGATGGCGGAAACGTTGCAATACAACGAGCAAAGGCTCTGCGAGAAAAAGAAGTTTTTGGATGAGATTGAGCGGTCCGTTAAAACGGCGAAGGCGGATATTCAGGAGCATGAAGAAAAGATGCTGGCGCTGACATCCGGCCAAATCAGCATCCGCAATGAGCTGACGGATCTGATGAAGGAAAGCCAAGGGGCTATCGCGCGCAAACGCCGCCTGGAGATGGAAAACAACAAAGTCCTATGCGAGAAAAGCGAAATCGATCAGAAGCTTGAGACGGTTGAGGGGCAGATCGGCAATGTCCGGTCGATGGTCGCGTCATTGGAGACGGAGAAGGCGACCCGCAGCCAGGTGATCGAGGAATCCAAGGTTCGTTTATCTCAGCTCGACGATCAGATCGGGAACCTGGAAAAAAAGAGCCTATCGCTGAAATCCCAGAAGGAATTTATCGAGAAGCTCCATGCCCAATATGAAGACATTCCGGATCCGGTCATCGAGGGGCGGATCATTACGCAAACGCCGCCTTTGGACCATCACACCGGGATTCTGGGGAAGGTCAAAGAGGTGAGCCTGGTCAGTCCCGATCAGCTTGCTTATTTGCGCAACCGCTGGGGCCAGCCGGATGCCCAGCAATTGTATGAAATCATCTGCGAGACAAAATTCATCGAATTGGATCCCCAGCAGATTTCACGGAGGATCGAAGAGATCAATCTTGAGATCAGCGCTCTGGTCTTTCAGAGAGAGGACCTTGAGCAAAAGCTGCGCGAGCAGCGCAATGCGCTGGTTACCATTGATGTCGATATCCATAATACGGAGAAAAAGCAATCCATTTTTGAGGCGCAGAGGAACGATATTCTCAAAGAGGCGGACAAACTATCCCAGGAGCTGGAGCTGGTCAATTCCGAGCTTCAGGAGGTCGGGGATATCCTGGCGATCCTTAAGAAAAAGGAAGAGGAGCTGAATTACCGCCTCGATACGGTCAGCCAGGATATTGGCTGGTGCCAAAATGACATCAAGGAAAAGCAGGTGCGCGTGGCCGTTCAGTCGCAGGAGAAGGAAGAGATTCTCGTCGTGGTTGCCCAGCTGGAGACCGAAATCGAGTCCAGCAAGGACAAGATCCTCAGCGAAGAGAAGCATCAGGCCGTGTTCGCTCAGGATTTGGATAAATCTTTGGAGGAAATCAAACGGATCGATGACGAGATCGGCGAGCAGGCTGGCAAAAAGGAAGAGTACGGCCGGGAGATTGAAACGCTCGAATCCCAGATCCAGCAGATCCTTTCCAAGAAAGAATCCCTGCAGAGCGATTTGTCAGAGCAGGAGACTCAAAAAAACGATCTTTCTCAACGGATCAACAGCGTCCGGACGCAAATAAAATCGATCGAGCACGAGATCAGTGAGATCGGCCAGCAGTTGCATGAGCAGGAGCTGGAG
>JAKQAH010000188.1 GCA_029568545.1 Candidatus Omnitrophota bacterium | reverse complement strand
CTTTTCCGTATGCCACATCAACGATCTTCCCGTCTTTTGCAATCACGCCCATGGAAGAAAAATCATTCTTGGCCGCAAAGACATCGATCTGCGTTTCCGCCGGGATGGATTGGGCGACCATCGTCGCAAAATTCTCCTCCTTAGGAATATCTTTTCCGACCGCGCACTGGACAAGCACCAGCGACCCCCCGTGTTCGATGCCGCGCCCAATACCGACTTGTCCGAAAGCCCTCCGATGGCGAATTTCGATTTCCGTCGAATACGGGCTCGTCCGATCATGAGAATCGATCCCGTGCGGATTGCCGTGGGCATGCCAAAGAATATTCGTCGCTTTTTTCGTCCGCTCGACCTTATCAATAATCTGCTTAAGGTCCCGGAGATTGCTCCATTCAAAATAAACTATCGTATGTTTTTGCGTAAAAAGCTTGGCGACCATGATCCCCCAAGTCTCAAATGTCACTCCAAAAACATTGGGATCGTCGTCCGTCTCACCCGCAGAACCGATCACCACCGTGATGTTCTTGTGATTCAGCTTTCCGGCTTCGTAAAGCATCCGGTTCTTGACGATTTCGTTCCTGATCTCCGGCGGCCATGACAGATGCCGGATAATCCCCAACTCTCTCCAGCGATAAAATCCGTTGATTAACTCTTGGGCAAAAGCCTCTCCCTCATTTCTGGCCTTGCCGTTCGCCCGACGCGCATATGATGGCTTCATCGCCAAATCTAACAAACGGCCCGCAATGACGCTTTCGCGGACGCTGTGTTTGCCGACCGTATCACGGACCAAAATCATGAAACGGGCCACCGTCGCTTGCTCTTTGGGAGAGCGCAGGCGCTTGAGAGCTTTTTTGACGCTCTTGATGAAATATGCCAACTTCATAGGATCGGCGTGTTCGACAATAATCTCCCCGGTGATAGCCATAGCAATATTCTTAATTTTATCTTTTAGAATACGATCGATTGCCGGGTTTCTTGGTAAAATAGGCCTTTGAATGAGCCGATTGATCTCGCCGTGAGCGTCATCGACAGAAAAATTCTTTTTGATCGGGCTGGAGGCCGAAGCGGGTGAGACCACGTACCCAATCGGAAATCCGATGGGGTACGGACGGTGGGGGTTGGCCCCACCCGGCAACGGACTCTTAAGGCAGACCGCTTCTTCCGAAAATTCTCTATCAACCATCCCTGCCACGGTAGAGTGTAATAGAGCCCTCGTGAGCGGTCTTACAAAATTTATGCCTTGCCATCCTCTCGAATTTTTCTCGTTGTTAAGGACTCGCCCTCCCACCGTTGTCCGATGGCAAACGTGCGGTTGGACGAGCTGCATCCTATTAGTATTTTTACGATTGACCGGCGAAGAGGAGCTTTCCATCCGCGTCAAGAAGAGCGTCTTTTCCCGGCTTATTCCAACGTACTTCCTTCCATCAGAAGTTGTGCCGTTTTGAGCATCAAAGATCGCGTGGGCAACCGTCTGCTGAATGAGAAACCGGTGTTCAATATAAAGCGCGCCGCCGACCAGCTTGTATTTGTTTTTCGACGGCCCGTCAAAAACCCTGATCTCTTTGATCTCTCCGATAAAATCTTCCGGGACCATCCCCAGGACCATTTGAGCTTGGTCCGGAGTCATTTCGTCTTTATGAAAATAAACTGTTCTTCCTTGAACATCTACAGAATCATTCCGCTTGCCCTCAAAATTAGCTTCCGATTTAAAGGAAGCGCCGGGCCTTTGGGGCATGGTGAACGTCATCTTTTCGACCAACGCATCCGGCGTAAATCCAAGCTCCCTGTACTTTTTCAGGAATTCATCACGGGTCGCGGGGGCCGCCTGGGAAAGGAATTCGTATAAATTACGCCTCATTTGCGCGACTTCCGGGCTCATCTTCTCCTCTCTTATCTCCCTTTCGCTGGCCGCGGCGTAATTCTCCGGAGATAATTCCCAATATCCTCTCAGGTACATATCAAAACTTTCAGCGAGGATCTCATGCGTGGTTTCCGAAATCGTTTCCGGCCCTCCCTCAAAAGAATCCCGGAAGAACGCGATAATCTCGCTGAATTTCCCTTCGATCTCCTCGCGATCAATCGTTTTACGGACGCCCTGCATAAAACGTTCCAAAGGTAAGAGGCTATTTTTATCGTGTTTGCTCATAACAAAATGGAATATTTCGTGCGGGATGGACCCTTTGAGCGCAACAATTTGTACCGGCGCATCCTTGGCGCGCAACACCGCCCCGGAAATGTTCGCAGGCAAGGAATATTTCTTCAGAAGGGCATTCCAGGCGCTATCCGTCTCAACGAATTCCGTCTTAATATCGAACGCTTTCACAATATTGAAGAAGGCGGCTTCAGGAATCTTGATGACCGTCACTTGTTTTAATTCTTGAACCGATTCCGTCAGGATGACCGGCTGTTTTTCCTGCGCCTTCGCGGACGGGGCAAAGGCAAATACCCCTAAAAGCGCCGCCGCTTGGATCTTTTTGTTCACGAATACCGGCGAACTAGACCGATTGCCGGATCCGTTCCCAGATTGTAGCGATACGGATATCCTAAACGGATGCTGATAATTCCCTGTTATCGGATCGACCGCTAGCGTCTCGTTCGGAACTCTGTCAAAATCGGTGTTATGGATACGGATTCTTCGATCGCCGAATAGCTTTCTCACGATCTTCAAGATGTTCGGATTATGGACCGCTCCAACAGTCATTTCGGGCACTTGGTAAAACGAAGCGTAGGCCTTAAAGAACAGGAACAAGGTCGTGCCAATTCCTCGTTTCTGCATATTCTTGCCGCGCACATCCCCGCTGATAGCGATCCACTCAATATGCAGGCGGTCCCGGTATAGATCCCAATCGACAAAACCGATCGGCCGGCCGTTCTTCAGGCAAACATCCAACCGACGGGAATCGCCTTTGACCACCACGTCCGCGCCGCCCAAAACATTCTTCAATACTGCCTGCGAATGATGTATGAATTTATTCGCCTCATCAGAAACCGGCGAGCTAGAAAAATAACGCGTTAATCGGTTGAGCCAGCGCCCTTTCGATGGACTTTCCGTGATTCCTTTATGCGTAATATTGATAGTATTCAGCTCACGGGTGAAATCGTAACGGAAATTATTTGTTCTTGGAATGGCGTCAAACCCAAGCGCCAGATAAAAATGTTCCACGCCCTCCGCTTCGATGACGATAAATTCTTTGAATCCATTCAGTTTGGCCACTGCCATGGCTAACAGCATCAAGGATGACCCGATCCCTCTGTATTGACGGTTGTAACTTCTCCAGACGCTCACAGCCGGCGCCAACAAAACAGATTCGAACGCGAAACTGATCCTGTCACCATCGACGTCAACAAATCCGATCTTTTTGCCGGAAGAATGATCGATGGACTGGATCGTAAACCGCCCCTTCGGCCTTTTGACAAGCTTGAAACGGAACTCTTTCCTGTCATCTGCAGTGATGATGACCTCTTCATTCTTGAAGAATTCTCGCGCATACGCTTCAGCGGAAATATTCTCGATAGGCGAGCTGGACCGCTTTACCGAGGGATACAACGCATGTACCTTCTCCATCGAGCGGTTCCATTCCCGCTCGACCTTGCCGAGATCGAACGTATGCTCCGGCACCTGCTGGTCGGCGTAATCCAGGATGTTGGAAATCTGTTCCGGTGTCACTTGCTTGACGAAGGCGGCCATCCAGACCATATCCTCGTAGGTTGCCTTAGAATGATACGGATTGAAGGCAAAGCCTTGCGGGATGGGAGACCGTTCGATCGCCTTCGTTTCCGACGCGGACGGATGCGGAATAACATATTTGGAGAAATCATAAGCGATCTGCTGCTCCTGAG
>JAKQAH010000182.1 GCA_029568545.1 Candidatus Omnitrophota bacterium | reverse complement strand
TCGGAACATGGGTCTTGATTTGGGCGATCAACCCGCCGTATTCCGCCGGAATGCTGTAACCGACGGTATCGGGAATATTCACCGTTGTCGCCCCGGCTTTGATGACCTCTTCCAAAATTTTGAACAGAAAACTTCGCTCCGTGCGGGAAGCATCCTCCGGTGAGAATTCAACGTCGGAAACTTTTTGCTTCGCATATTTGACCGCATCAACGGCCATGGCCAGAATTTCTTCCTGGGTTTTCTTCAATTTATGCTGCATATGGATTTTGGAGGTCGCCAGAAAGACATGGATCCGTTTTTTCTTCGCGTCCTTCAAGGCCTCATGGGCCGCGTCAATATCTTCCTTGATCGAGCGCGCCAATCCGCAGACGATCGAATCTTTGATATGTTTCGCTACCGTGCGGACGGCATTAAAGTCCCCCTTAGAAATGACCGGGAAACCCGCTTCGATGATATCAACCCCCAAACGCTCCAGCGCATAGGCGATCTCCAGCTTTTCCCGCTGGTTCATGCTGGCGCCGGGCGCCTGCTCTCCATCTCGCAGCGTTGTATCAAATATTAAAACTTTGTTCTCATCCTTTGCCATGACATTAGCTCACATGATCCTGAAACTCTTTGATTTTCTGGCGAGCGAAGCCGACCGGAACGTGGGTTTTTCCTTTTCCAAACCGATTCGCATGCGAATAAATTTGAATGCCGTCGAGATCCTCCCATGTCACGTGTTTCGTTTTTCTGCCGACAAACCGCAGGTTCAGCCCTTTCCTTTCGAGGCTGACCTGGTGGATCCCGAACAGCCGAACAAACGCCGGCAATGTTTTCTGGGAATACCCCCACTTGTGATTCCCGAAGTGACCGATGTAGACCTCGGATCCCCACAAGTTCTCGCCGAAAATAAAATCGACAAAATTATCGTATCCGAACTTAAAATACCGGAAAAGCGTCTTTTTAAAATCGGGAACCTGCAGAGTGATGATCCCGCCGACCTTTAAGACCCTCGCCCATTCGTAAAACACAACGTAACGCAAATACTTATCGAAATGCTCCAGGAGATCTTCCGCTAAAACCTCGTCGACTGTCTGATCGCCGTATGGCAGCGGCCGGCGGATATCATGGACCAGATCCGGCCCAACCGCTTTGACCGAATCGATATTGATCCACCCTTCCCGCCTGTTCGTGCCGCAACCCAGATGCAGTTTCATAAGTTACTTTTTCATCCACGGCATCATCGCGCGCAGCGTTGCGCCGATTTTTTCGATCGCATGCTCTTCCGATGCCTTGCGGTAGGCGTTAAAGTTCGGTCGGCCTTTTTTGTTCTCGCGGATCCACTCGCGGGCAAATTTCCCCGACTGGACCTCGGCAAGGATTTTCTTCATTTCCTTGCGGGTGCGATCGTTGATAATTCTCGGTCCGCGCGTGTAATCGCCGTATTCCGCCGTGTCCGAAACACGGCTTCGCATCCCCTTAATACCGTACTGGTAAAAAAGATCGACAATCAGCTTCAGTTCGTGCATGCACTCGAAATAAGCCATTTCGGGAGCATAGCCGGCTTCGACAAGCGTCTCAAATCCTGCCTTGACAAGTTCGCTGGCGCCACCGCATAGAACCGCCTGCTCGCCGAACAGGTCCGTTTCGGTTTCCTCTTTAAATGTCGTTTCAAATATTCCGGCGCGTCCGCCGCCGATCCCCTTGGCATAGGCCAACGCATCTTGGAGCGCATGCCCGGAAGCATCTTGATGGATCGCCACCAGACACGGAACGCCTTTTCCCTCTTCAAATTGGCTGCGGACAAGAGCCCCGGGACCTTTCGGCGCGATCATCCAGACATCAATATCATCTGCCGGTTTAATTTGTCCGAAATGGATATTAAACCCGTGCGCAAAAACAAGGGATTTCCCTTTTTTTAAACTTTTCTTCAATGATTTCTTATAAAGGAGCGCCTGCACATGGTCCTGGGTCAGGACCATGATCACATCGGCCTTCTTCGCCGCATCGTTCGCATCGACGGGATCAAAGCCGTCCGCCTTCGCCGTTGCATAGTTGGGCGTTCCGGGAAGTTCCGAAATGATCACGCTCAGGCCGCTGTCACGCAGGTTCAGCGCTTGGCCGCGCCCTTGGATCCCATAACCAACGATCGCAATAGTTCTATTTTTGTAGACGTTCAAATCGCCGTCTTTGTCATAATAAATTTTTGCCATTGGTTCTTCCTTTCCTTTGTTGAATACAGCTTGCAATAACGATTAATACGAAAAAACGAGAAGTTTTTTATTTTATCACAAAACTGAGATTTTACCGCAACAACTTCATGAGCGCGAGATATTCGTCAATACGGTCCGTCTCGCGTTTACAGGCAACGGGCAGATCGACCACATTGATCTTTTCACTTAAAACCCCCACGGCCTTACCGGAAAGGCCTTGCATCAGCAGATCGATAGCGACAGCACCGACCCTCGTCGCCAAAATACGATCCCCTTCGACTGGAACGCCACCGCGTTGAACATGTCCGAGAACAACAAAACGCGTCTCTAATCCCGTTCTCTCTTGGATCGTGCGCGCCACATCCGGAGCTTTGGCCGCCCCCTCCGCCGTTACGATCATCCAGCTAATCTTGCCTTTTTTGTTCCCGGCAATGATATTCTTGCACATTAAGTCATAATCGAATTTCCGCTCCGGGATGATCACGTCTTCAGCTCCGGCGCCCAACGCGACTTGCAAAGCGATGTATCCCGAATGATTCCCCATCACCTCGATGACAAAAATACGCTCCATGCTGTGCGCCGTGTCGCGGATCCTGTCAATCGCTTCCAGCGCCGTATTGACCGCCGTATGGCAGCCAATCGTTTGGTCCGTTCCGCAAAGATCATTATCGATCGTGCCCGGCAAACCGATGACAGGGACTTTGTGGTTTTCGTAAAGGTCCTGGGCCCCGCGATAAGATCCGTCGCCGCCGATGACGATCAAAGCATCAATCTTATGTTCTTTGAGCGTTGTTACAGCTTTTTTTACGCCTTCGGACGTTTTAAAGTCTTTAGACCTGGCCGTTTTGAGAATCGTCCCCCCGCGGTTAATGATATTAGAAACCGAGCGGTGCCCCAGGGGTATAATATCATCATCGATCAACCCTTGATAGCCGCGCATGATCCCAGCCACTTCGATACCGCTTGAAATGGCGCAACGCACGACGCTGCGAATCGCCGCATTCATGCCCGGCCCATCGCCACCGGAAGTTAAAATGCCGATCTTTTTCACGCTCATATTATAGCTCCGGAATATTCATGTCACGCGGATACTCAACGCTGAAAGAATAAGAGATCTCCTTCTTTTCCTTCGGATTCAACGAGAACTCCCAACGCCAGATCCCCTTGCGGTCCTTCCAATCCGTATCGGTCGGCTTAACGCTGACGTCAGACGTCTTGATCTTGATCCGGTCCATCTGCGATACCGGAATCGCCTCAAAAAGATGGACAACGATCTTCTTATCCTTGTAATTCTCGACGGTCAGCTTGTTCTTGATGGTTTTCGTGATATTGGGCGATTTGATCCCGCCGATTAGGACATCGTCCATGTTTTTTGCGATCTGCTCCCGCTTGATTTTCACGTTCTCGTCCACTCCCAAATAAAGGTCGAATTCTTCGCCCGGGCCGATGTTATCAACGCTCGATTTCCCTACGTAATCCCCTTCAAGAAAAAGATTGACCTCGCCCGCCAGCAACTGAAGGTCTTTGGAATTCGTTACGCGGCTGCCCAAATACGCAAAAGGCGTTACCCGAGGGTAGCTGGAATACTGATAATCGGCTTTTAAGACCTGCGATGCGATCGGATATCTGTTCTCGGAACCGTCAGATTTGATCGTCACAGGACGGACGATTTTGTAAACGACGGAAATTCCTTTCTGTTCCGCCTGGGAATAGGCCAGGACCGCATTCATCTCTTGCGGTGCGCCCATTTCTGTGGCCAGGGCATCACTATAATAAGCTTCATATTGCACGCCAATGTCATCGATTGCCTGCTTAAGCATGCGGCCTCCCCGAACAGCTTCTGCTTTGCGCGGCGCCGGCTGATACGGCTGCAAGATCCAGGGAGCCACATAGGGCATGCGTCCGCCAACTGTCGGTTGCGCCGTTGAAAGCGTCAATTGCACCTCTTCCCAGTCTTCCCCGGTCGTTTGCTTGATCATGCCGTACGACGTCAATTCCACTTCCGCCCGATCGTAATTTGCGCGCGCGTCATAGACGGAACGCCAGTTCGCGCCGTATACCAAATAGGAAACATCGAGCGAGAACGCTCCAGCTTTTTCGCATTCAAGATCAACCACCAGTTGACGCTGCTGCTGGCCGCTATGGCTGCGCAATTCGTTGAGCTGGCGCTGAGCGACGTCTTTCTCTTTAGCCAAATCCCTTGTCTTGATCTTGATCGCTTCCTTCCTTTTTTCTATATCCGAATAACGCTCTGACAGGAAATTTCGCACATTCTCAAGATTCTCAACGGAAGGCATGGCCGTAACCAAGTCTTTGGGGATCTGGCTGCCGGAAAACAATTTGATGGAATCGAGATATTCCTGCTCTTTGCGCAAGATATCAAGATTATTTGTCTGCGCCTGAATCTGGTCCGATAAGTCCTGGATCAAGACCTCGAGCTCTTCAACGCGCTGGTCCGCTTTTTCTTTGAAATATTCTTTTTTGATGTAGGCTCCGAATATTTTGACGGCCGCCGTTCCTTTGCCGTTAACCGTCAGCGAATTTTCATCCATCTGAGGAACAATATTCTCAAAAACAACGCTATGCGCACCGACGGACAGGGTCGTCTCGGCCCGCCGCGTCACCCGGGCGGACCCAGGATAGACAGTTATATCGCTAATCTTGGACTCCGCCCAGATCTCTCCAGCAAAACTTTGCCGAGCAATCATCAGAGAAAAGATCCCGATCATAACTGCCTGGGCCGTTTTCATCGTTTTCATGCGCATCGTTTTTCTCCTTTTGATAGTATGTAAGCGCTCAAAATACAAGGCACGGACTATTCTGACCTTTCCGCCAGACAAAAATCCGTGCCATCTTCGCGAATCAACAAAATCGTTACTGATCAATACCGATAATGGTCGGATTTATAGGGACCCTCGACCGGAACGCCGATGTAATCCGCTTGTTTGCGCGTCAACTTCGTTAAATGCACCCCGACATTCCCAAGATGCAGGCGTGCCACTTCTTCATCAAGATTCTTGGGAAGACGGTACACATCGATCTTATAGTCATTTTTCCAAAGCTCGATCTGGGCCAGCGTTTGATTCGTAAAAGAATTGCTCATGACAAAGGATGGATGCCCCGTCGCGCATCCGAGGTTCACCAGCCGCCCTTCGGCCAGGAGAATGATCGAATGGCCATCAGGGAAAAAATATTCGTCGACCTGAGGCTTAATATTGACTTTCTTAATGCCGGAAACTTTCTCCAGCTGCGCCACCTGGATCTCATTATCAAAATGCCCGATATTGCAAATAATCGTTTTATCTTTCATTTGAGACATGTGCTGCGCGGTGATCACATCGCAATTCCCGGTCGCTGTTACATAAATATTTCCCTCATCCAGCGTTTCTTCGATCGTCTTGACCTCATAGCCTTCCATCGCGGCCTGCAGCGCGCAGATCGGATCGATCTCGGTGATGATGACGCGCGCGCCGTAGCTTTTCATCGAATGGGCACAGCCTTTTCCCACATCGCCATAGCCGCAAACGACAACCACTTTCCCGGCAACCATAATGTCGGTCGCGCGCTTGATGCCGTCCGCCAAAGATTCGCGGCATCCGTAAAGATTGTCAAATTTGGACTTGGTCACGGAATCATTCACATTAAAGGCAGGGAACAGCAATTTTTTCTCGGCCATCATTTGATAAAGCCGATGGACTCCTGTCGTTGTTTCCTCGGAAACGCCTTTGATGTCTTTGATCATCTTGTGCCATTTTTGGGGATCCTCCCGAAGACATTCTTTGAGGCTGGCGAACAGCTCGCGCTCGTCTGTGGCATCAGTTTTCTTATCCAGGACTTTCGGATCCTGTTCGGCCTCATAGCCCAAATGCACCATTAAGGTCGCGTCCCCGCCGTCATCAACGATCAAATTCGGCCCTTTCCCCTCGGAAAACGACAAAGCCATCTTGGTGCACCACCAATAATCCTTCAGGGTCTCGCCTTTCCACGCAAACACCGGAACGCCTAAGTCCGCGACGGCGGCCGCCGCATGGTCCTGGGTCGAAAAAATATTGCAGCTGGCCCAGCGGACCTGTGCGCCCAAGACTTTCAGGGTCTTGATCAACACGGCCGTCTGGATCGTCATGTGAAGCGATCCCGTGATACGCGCGCCGTCGAGCGGTTTCTGACCTTTATATTTCTTCTGCAAGGCCATCAGTCCGGGCATTTCCGCTTCCGCCAAGGCGATTTCCTTGTGCCCCCAATCAGCCAAAGAGAGATCCTTGACCTTATAATCTTGTATTGCCTTCATATCGGCTTTAACTCCTTATCTTCTTCGGTGCAATAAACTTAAGCGACCGCTGTTTTCTTCCCCAATCCTTCCTTAGATAAAACAGCCGCCTTCGGGGTCTTTTCCCATGCAAATTCATCCCGCCCGAAATGGCCGTAGGCCGCCGTCTTTTGATAGATGGGCTTCAAGAGGTCTAATTCCTTAATAATACCCCTTGGCGTCAGGTCAAAATGCTTGCGGACAAGGTCAACCAGCTTTTGCTCCGGGATTTTCCCCGTCCCAAAAGTATCAACCGTCACGCTCACTGGTTCGGCTTTCCCGATCGCATAGCCGAACTGGATCCAGCATTTCGCGGCCAGCTTTGCGGCAACGATGTTCTTGGCGACAAAACGCGCCATATATGTTGCGGAGCGGTCCACTTTGGTCGGGTCCTTGCCGGAAAATGCGCCGCCGCCGTGAGAAACAACGCCACCGTAAGTATCCACGATGATCTTGCGTCCCGTAACGCCGGTATCGGACTGCGGCCCGCCGACAACAAATTTCCCGGTCTCGTTCACATAATATTTCGTGTTCTCATCGGTCATATGGCCAACGATTGGTTTTGCGATCGTTTTGATGATTTCTTTTCTCGCCGCGTCCGTAATGCGCTTTCCGGTCTTATCCAGAATATCTTCCGTATGTTGGCACGCCAAGACCACTGCGTCGACCCTTTTCGGTTTTCCATTCTGATATTCGACCGTGACCTGGCTCTTGCAATCAGGCCCCAAATAATCTAATTCCCCCGATTTGCGGACATCTTCAATGCGCATGACCAATTTGTGGGCCAGCATGATCGGAAGAGGCATTAATTCAGGCGTTTCATCGCAGGCATAACCGATCATAATGCCTTGATCTCCGGCTCCGCCGGCATCGACCCCCTGAGAAATGTCGGGAGATTGCCCGACGATCGCATTAAGGATCGCGCAGGTGGCTGCGTTAAATCCGTATTTGGGATCCGTATATCCGATATCCACCAGCGTCTTGCGCACAAGCTTCTGCACATCGACAAATGTCGTCGTTGTTATTTCTCCGCCCACAATGACAAGACCTGTCGTAATAAATGTTTCGCACGCGACCCGGCCTTTAGGATCATTCTTAAGAACCTGATCCAAGACCGCGTCTGAGATTTGATCGCACACCTTGTCCGGATGACCGTTTCCGACCGATTCCGACGTAATGAAATACTGTCCTTTCACTGGAGACCTTTCCTTTCGTTTGATAAACTCATGGCGTTTTGCGGCCGTTTTATTTCCCGAATTTCTCCTGCGCTTGCGCGTAGGATTCAATGCTGCCGATATCGTACCATTTGCCGGTAAATGTAAAGCCGTAGACCGCGCTTTTTTGATGAAGCCAGCGGATATAATCGCCGGCCGTGTCCGACTTGGTCGTTTCCTTCAGATAATCCCCGATCAGCCCAAGAGATTCCCGAGGAAAATAATAAAAGCACATCGCAACTAAAGTCGACTTGGGATGTTTTGGCTTTTCCTCGAACGATGCAATTTTGGCATCAGCGTCGATAGCAACAACCCCGAATTTTGTCGCTTCTTTGAGATTACCGATATCATAAATTCCGATGCTCACCGAAGGCGATTTGCTCCTGGCAAATTCGATGTATTCCCGAATGTTATAATCGAAGAGATTATCGCCGCCGACGACTAGAACATCGTCGTTAATCTTCGCTTCCTTGATCGAGAACTGGATATCTCCGACCGATCCCAGCCGGTTTTCCGGAGTTGTGGTGCCGTCGTTAAGAATCCTTATCGGATGTCCGAATGCCTTTTGCTGTTTAGCCCACCGCTCAAAAACCTCATGGAATTTTTCATTGGTGACAACAATCACCTCATTAAGGCCGGGCATATCCTGAACACGGTCCAGAATATAATTGACCAGAGGCCGGTTATTGATTTTCAGCAACGGCTTGGGCCTATCTTTCGCCAGCGAATAAAGCCGCGTTCCATAACCTGCCGCCAGAATCAATACTTTCATCAGCTTTAGTTGTTCCCTTCTTCGCTAATAATGTCCGGAGCCAATTCCCGCAGACGCTTTTTGCTCAGTTCGCCAACTTCCTGGCCGGTCGATAACTGCAGAACCGCCGCTGCCAATTCCTGGGCATCTTTTAAGCTGACGCTGCGGATAAGTTTCTTGATCTGGGGGATCGATACGGGAGACATGCTAAACTCATCCAAGTTAAGGCCCAGCAAAATAAGCGCAAGGATCGGATCGCTTGACATTTCCCCGCATAATCCAACGGTAATTCCCTCTTTATGGGCCGCGTCAATCGTTTGCTTGATCAGGCGAAGAATCGCCGGATTCCCGGGATCATACAAATCTCCCGACTGCTCGTTAACGCGATCAACGGCCAACGTATATTGGATCAGATCATTGGTGCCAATACTGAAAAAATCAGCCTCTTTAGCTAAAATATCCGCGGTCATCGCGGCCGACGGGACCTCAATCATTACTCCTACGGGTATTTCTTCGTTAAACGGTATCTGCTGGTTCCTTAAATCATTTTTGACTTCGTCTAAAATGGCATTGGCCTGACGCAACTCATCGATCTTTGAGATCATCGGGTACATCACGCAAACATTCCCGGAGGCCGAGGCTCTTAAAATGGCCCTGAGCTGGATCTTGAAAATATCGGGTCGCGCCAAACAAAATCGGATCGCCCGCCAGCCTAAAAACGGATACATATCGCGGGGGATTTCAAGGCTGGAAATAAATTTGTCCCCGCCTAAATCAAGCGTCCGGATCGTCACCTGCTTGGGCGACAACATTTCGGCAACTTTTCGATAAGCCTCGAATTGCTCTTCTTCGCCGGGAAGGTCTTCGCGGTTCATATAAAAATATTCGGATCGGAACAGCCCGATGCCTTCGGCCCCTTGATCCAAGACAGCCTGCGTTTCTTCCGGAAGCTCAAGGTTGGCCACAATGGAGACCTTCTTGCCATCGGGGGTTTCCGCGGGGAGATCCTTAATATCTTCAAATTGGCCTCGGAACGTCACCATACGGCCCTGAAGATTGCGGTAAGATTCAAGCGTCTCTTCGGTCGGATTAACAATCACTAATCCTTTGCGCCCGTCGACAATAAGATGGTCCTGGTTTTGTATCCGAAGCGTCGCGTCTTTAAGGCCGACAACAGCCGGGATCCCCAGCGTTTTCGCCATAATCGCCGTATGCGAAGTTTTGCCCCCAACATCCGTCAAAAACGCCTTGATGTTCGTGTTGTACATGCTCGCCGTATCGGAAGGCGAAAGGTCGTGGCTGACAATGACCAGCTCTTCGTTGTAATCGTCCAGCTCGTGCATCCGATTTTCATCCATCAGGTTCTTCAAGATCCGCCGGCCCACATCATTGACGTCGCCGACGCGCTCGCGCAGATATTCATCCTCGATCTTGGAAAAGATCTTGATGTATTTCTTCAGCACTTCCGAAAAAACATATTCCGCGGACAATTTCTCCGCTCGAATCCTCTTAATGACATCTTCGATCAATGTACGGTCTTCCAACACCAGCAAATGGGCGTCAAAGATCTGGGCGTGCTGGCTCAGGATCTCGGAACTGATTTTCTTTTGGATAGAAAGGATCTCTTCGCGCGTGCGAATCAGGGCCTCTTCGAAACGGGCAATCTCGATAGGGATCTCTTTTTCCATGATAGCTCTCGGCGGAACAATGAAATCCTGTTTGTCGAGGA
>JAKQAH010000171.1 GCA_029568545.1 Candidatus Omnitrophota bacterium | reverse complement strand
ATTTCGGCATTACGTCCGTGCTCCCGGTCTTGTAATCGACGATCATGATCGTTCCGTCTTCCATCTTGTCGACGCGGTCGACAACATAGCGGAACCTGATCTTTCCGGCCGGCAAAGCAATGATATCGTCAAAACGGCTTTCCAGGAAAAGAACCTTCTCGACCTTGCGCTGCTCGTCGAACTGTTCCCTGTCAAGGAACTGGTTCAGCCGTTCTGCCACAACCGAACGCAGCAGGAAAGAATCCGACTTCATGGTCCGCTCAAACGTCTCTTGGAATTTCCGGTCCAGAATCTTGGCGCAACGGTCCCGGAACGCTTTGTCGATCTTCGGTTTTTTGTTTAAGAACGGCCTGAAGCTTTCTTCCAGCAGTTCGTGGACAAAGGTCCCGACATGTCGGGCTTCCGGCTCGTCCAGCAGGTCCTCCTGCTCTTTTAAACCCAGAACATAACTCGTATAAAACTCCATAGGATTCCGCAAATACATATTAATGCTGGAAGCGGAGTAGACATGATTCTTCAGGAAAGAAACCATCTCCGGCGTTTTTCGGACGATTTTTTTGGCCGGACTGACATTCACCTGAAAACTGGGCCGCGTCACGGGAGCGACCGCCATCGTCATGTTCTTTTTCTGTTCTTCCCAAATCAGCTCTTCGACAAAACGGCTGCGCTCCCTATCCTTGCTTTCCTGATAAACAAGGTCCACGTGTTTTGCCGATGAGATCAGCCGCATGAATTGGTAGCGCTGGATCTCTTCTTCAAGCTCCAGGCGGTCGAGACCCAAACTGATCATCACTTCCCGGGGAATCAATGGCTCATGGACCCTCAAACTGGGCAATACGCCTTCATTGACGTCCAGCACGATGACGTGGTCAAAATTCAGGGACCGGGTTTCCAAAAGCCCCAGGATCTGCAGGCCTTTTAGCGGAGAGCCGCTGAACGCGATCATCTCTGCTCCCGCCTTATGCTGAAAAATCTGGAACATCTCCTCTTGGCTGAATTGTTCCCGGGCAAAAGATGCGCTTAAGAATTCGTCTTTGATCGCGTAAATTTTTGTCGCAATGTTGAGGTTCAGCGGATAGTTTTCCAAAAAACTTTTTTCGATGAGCGTATCGAGAAAGCCCTTGAGCGCCCCCGCAAAGTCCTGAAAATGACGGATCTCTTCCCAATCCGCAAAAATCCTCTGGTGGATTTCCTCGAGAACAGATCTCAGTTCCTTCCTTTTCACATCGATCCCCATCCCCGCCAGCATTTCCGTCGTCAATATATAAATGTCATCGAGATCAACGACATCCTGGAGACTGATGAACAAACTTCCGGAAATGTCCGTCTTCTCTTTGCCGGTCAAAACTTCCTCAATCTTGTGAATAAGGATGCGCGTCACCGAGGCTTGGGAGCACAGCTTGAGATTCTTGATGAACGGATGGCGCAAGGCGCGCAAATAATCCTTGGTGTAATAACGCCCTTCCTTGCGCGAAAGCTGCGCCTTGAAAACAAACTCAAAAAGAGAATAGAGGCTGCTGCGCTTGAGCGCATAGCCCATCGAAACGTTAAAATCCTTGATCAGCGGATGAATTTCCGAAAGCAGCGGGATCAGATGGCCGGGGTCCGGCAAAACGATCACTGTTTGGTCCGAGGAGCTTTTTTTCTTTAAGATCTCCCGGACCAATCCGACCTGCGAGTGGACATCGAATCCCGCGTGGAGGTGTAAAGAAAACCCTGGCGTCTTCGGCGTTTCGCCTTCCGTGATCGGCGCCTTGAACATTTTTGAGATCCGCTCCAGCACCGGCCATTTGCGCTGGTCTCCCTGAAAAATCAGCGTTGCCTTGCCGCGCCGGTAAAGGTCCTTGACCACCTTCTCTTCCGTGCGGTGAAAATAAAAGAAATTGCAGAACAGGACCTGGTCGAACTCTTCGAGATCATGTTCCCGAATAACCTGAGACGCTCTCAAATATTGGAGGCCGCGCGAATATGTTTGATTTTTCTCAAGCTCCTGGTGATAGGCACGGCGCAAGGCCGTGACGCTCTCAAGCAGCCGATTGATGTCGCGGGGCACATCATATCCGATCTCGGCATTCGCCTGAATGTTCTGCAAAGACGCGTCATCGATATTCTCGAGGTCCAATTGGTCAATAAATTTCAGAAGCTCCTGGATCCACGGCAGGAACTGCGCGAAGGTTTCCCGCCCTTGCAGGATTTGGGGCGCTACCTTTTGAGCGAGTTTGTAAAGCAAGAAACTTTTGTCCATGTCTTGCGTGTGCCGGGAGGGGCCGCTTTTTTGCGCAATATATTCCATGAACTCATCGATCGTGAAGAATCGCGGAGGATAAAAGCCTCCTCTCAGGATCTTCGCCAAATCGCGTTTCATGAAAAGAGCCGGGCGTTTTCCGCCGAAAACAATGGCCAAACGGTCCAAAGGCCGCCCTTGCTCGACATATTCCTTCCGGATATGATCGACCAGACGGTCTTTGAAACGGTCGCAAAACGAATATGTTATGATCTTCTCTGCTCCCTTGTCCGTCTTCATACTTCCTCAACCTCGCAACAATCCAAATAAACCAAGAATCCTTTGATTGTCCTCTTGGGATAAATGTCTTTGAGAATATCCTTATACTCTTCAACCTGAGCGGCGTAGCCGCCCTCTTCTATCCTGGCGCTCTTAAAATCCAAGACCTGAACTTCGTTCTCGCGGACGATCAGCCGGTCGCAGCGTTTTGTATCCCCGAACCTGTTCACGATCTCCTGTTCCGTCAATACAACCGCCTTGGCACAATCAAAGAACCGCCGAATATCCTTGTGATGAAGGAACCCTTCCAGCCACGCCGCATATTCTTCCCATTCGCCGATCTGATCAAAATAAAGTCTTGCGCTTTCCATCGCCTGCCGGATCGCGCTTTGTTCCTGGACGTCTTTCAGGTTCCCGATCATGGAGAGGATATAATGCATGATCTCCCCCTTAAGGATCCGTTCGCGGCGTTTTACCTGACCGGCATCCAAGAACTCATCTTTCAGATAATCGATCCAGTTCGGATAAGAGGGCGGCGGTATTTTGCGGACAATGTCGTTCTTCGATTCCGTTTCTTCATAAGACTGACGCTGGCCCAGAACGCGGCTTGATTCCGGAATCAGCATCTGCACGAAATTAAAACTTTTCCCGACAAGCTTCGGGATAAAGCCGTAAAGCTCATTGCGCGGCCGCGTCAAAGCCACGTAGAGGCTGTTCAGCTCGGAGAAGAACGCCTTCTTGTATTCCCGGCTGTAAATCTCATAAAGATCCTCGGAAAACCTGAGATACTTCGTCTTCATGCGCAATAATTCGATCTGGTCTCCCTCCTGCTGGAGAATATAGGACGGCTGATACTCGCCGCTGCTGGCCCCGATCTGGATATCGATTCCCAAGAACGGAAGAATCACGACGGGAAATTCAAGCCCTTTGGATTTATGGATCGTCAAAACCTTAACGGCGTCGGCATCGGCCACATGCACATAGAGACTCTCGCCCTGCAAGCCCTCAAAATACTCCAAAAAGGATGCCACGTCGGTATGCTCCTCTTCGCAGGCTTTGATCAATTCCAGAAAATGCATGAGGAACCCCTGCGACTCGCCGCAAGAAGCCAGCACGCGAAACCGGCTGTAAATCGTGATCATCAGCTCATAGAGCGGATAGAGCCCGACGTTTCGGAAAAAGTCCTCGAGAAACGCCGACCAAATTTGAGGATACCGGCCGCGAAATTCCGTATAAACATAAAGGTTCTTCTCATGAGCCAGGCGCTCCCTGAAGCTGAAAACGAACTTGTGCATTTCTTCCGTTGAAACTCCGGTCGCGCGGGAGAAAATATTCCCCAAAATAAATGCCGTGAACGCGAGATTATCGATCGGAGAATCCAGGAACTTCAGAAAAGAGATCAGCTCGCGGATCAGGGCGTTCTCGGTAATATCTGAGGTGCGCTCAGATTCGACGGGAATGTTTTCATTCAGAAGCCAGTTGGTAATCTCCTTGATCTCCTTGTTGCCGCGGGTCAGGATAGCAATATCCCGATAGGCAAAACGGCCCCTCAGGCCCTTGACCAGCGCCATAAGTTTCTCCCGGACCGCTTCATCCCGCTCTTCTTTCTTTTCCATATCGACATATTCCATGCTGACATACCCGCCCTGGCGCTCTTCTTTAAAAGTCTGCTGCGCGTTCTGAAAGACCGCATGGACCGCGGCCATATCCTCTTCGCAGAAAAGAACAGGCGCTTTTTTGTTCTTCTCGGCCTCGTAAGATTCTTTCTCGCGGATAAACCTCTGAAGGTTGTCGAGCGAAAAGACCGCATTATTGAATTCAACGATCGCTTTCTGGCTGCGCCAGTTCTTGTCCAGGATGTCCGTCCGAACATTGAACGCCTGAAATGTCCGTTTGATATTATCGAACAGCCCCACATCCCCGCCGCGGAACCCATAGATCGCCTGTTTGCGGTCCCCGACGTAAAACAGCGTCCCGCCGGTCGAAAGCCCTTCCTCAACCATTTTCTCCAGATTATGCCACTGCAGGGAACTGGTATCCTGGAATTCATCGATCAAATAATGATGGAACCGCGTGGCCAAACGGTAATAAAGCTCCTCGACCGTAAGGCGATCGTCATCGAACAGCAATCCGGCCCGCTTGTTGAGTTCGTTCAAGAATAAACAGTCGTCTTTTGCCGCTAACTCATAAAACCCGTCCATGGCCAGAAAAAACATCTCGATATAGGGATTAAACAGCGAACAGGCCTCCGCCTGGCATAATTCTGTCAACTGGCTCCTGATGTTGCGCCATTTTTTTTCGACGATGGGCGAAACCAACGCCCCTTTTTTTACGGGGATTTCTTCTCTCGTGAAATAATCCGAGATGCTGTCAATATCAAAACCTTTTGTGTGCCTGATGAGAAAAACATCCACGGCCTTCGTAAAGCCGGCGTGGGCCGTCTCGGGAAGGATATCCCGAAGAGATCTGATCCCTTCCAGGATCAAACTTTTCTTTTTGATGACATCCTCCGGGGCAAAACGGCCTTCCCGGAACTGATGTCCGTAAATATTGTTCTGGTCAAAAAGAGCCGTGATGATCTCCAGCATATCGTTTTTAGGAAACCAGCCCGAGCGGTTCTCCAAATATAAATAATGATGAAGGAACCGTTCGAATGCCTGCTGGATGCGCCGGTCATCCTGGGCCCGGTCAACCAACCGGTCCAGGCTGTATTGGAGATATTCCCCGGGATTGGTTTTGATCTTAAAATTGGCCGTCAATCCGATCTTGAACGCGCAGCCCGAAAGAATGGCATTGATGAACTTGTCGATCGTCTGCACCTGGAAGAAATTATAATGGCGGATCACTCCCTCCATTATGTTAAAAGCCTTGAGGCTTGCCTGAGGGCTTGTCAAACCGATCGGCCGAAGAATATCTTCCTGCTCGCTGGAAGAGAACTGTTTCAAAGCGATGCGTTTCAGGAATTCCAGGATGCGGGCTTTCATCTCAAAAGCCGCTTTATTGGTGAAGGTCAGAGCAAGAACATTACGGATGGGGATTTGTTCCAGTTTAACGTCGGGGTTCAGGATCAGCTGAACATAGCGCTTGGCCAAAGCGTATGTTTTGCCGGAGCCGGCAGAAGCTTCCACCACGCGCACTTCGGGAGAATGAAATGATCTTTGATTCAAGGCCTTAACCAATAATAAATACAGCTGAAAGAGAGAATCGGGTTTTTCCCGCTTCTCCTCTAAATAATACGCTGCCTGATCCAGACCATGATGCCGATAATCGCGATGAAGACCGGCATCATAAACAAAATAAAACCAACCAGGCGTTTTTGTTGGCTGGTAAGATCAAGCCTGGCAACCTCAATATCTTTTTTTTCAATCAAAACCTGATAGTCCGTCTCGGTAAGCCAGCTGACCGCATTGATCCCCAGGTTCGCGTTGCTGTACTGGCCAATGAATGCATTGGTCAAAAAATCGGCGTCCGTGATGACAATGATGCGCGTGTCCGAAGGCTCTCCTTCCCCTTTCGCCTCCCAGATGGCGAAGGCGATCGGGACCGGCCCTGCGCGATCAATCCCTTCGTCGAATTTGACCTGCAGCATCCGGTTGGTTTCCCCCCAGCTGTCTCCGGAAGATGCCGTCAGGATCATCGGCGCAATCTTGAGGCTCGGGCGGCGGTCCTTGGTCATGGAGATCGAACGCGGGCGGACAAAGAACGTGTAATCCAGATCGTTGACGACGCCTTTATTCCCTAAATAATTCCGTGTCGCCGGGCTTCCGACATCCCCGCTGGCATGGCTGGACAGGTCCACAACAATATCATCGGAAACATTAATGCCCCACTCGTTAAGAATATTGTTAAGCGAAGGATTCTTGCCCTTCTCGTCCTCCGTCAGAGGCTTATCCGGCGTTGTCACAATAACATTTTCGATAAGGAATAAAGCGTCTCCGCCTTGCTTTAAATAGTCCTGGATGATCGTCTCTTCTTTTGCCGTCAGATGATTCCTCGGCCCGGCGACGATCAAAACATCGCAGTCCTCCGGGATTTTCCCCTGAACACCCAGCATCAGCCGCTGGCTGATAACATTGTTGGCCGCAAGCATCGCATCGAAAACCTTAAAACCGGCATCTCCGTCTTCATAAATATTATTCTCGCTATGGCCAATGAGGAAGTACGCCCGGCGGATCCGCCGCGTAACGCGGACGATCGCATTGGTCAACTGCTCCTCGGATAAAGGCTCCTCGGTAAAATCGATTTCCCTCTGCTCCTTGCCGGACTGGACGATCACTTTCTTTTCTTTGCCGCTGATCACGTTGCCGAACTGCGCCGCATACCCGATCTGGACGATGGGATCCACGATCTCCGTGACAATTTTCCCGTTCGAAAGACGCGCATATTCCCTGAACAAATCTTCCAGATATTTCGGGGGCAATCCGACATACAGCGCCGTCATGCGGATCTTTTGAGAAAGATCGGCAATCAGCCGCTTGGTGCTTTCCGCCAGCGTGTGCTGCTGGGCTTGGGTCAGGTCCCAGCGCGCATTATGCCGG
>JAKQAH010000136.1 GCA_029568545.1 Candidatus Omnitrophota bacterium | reverse complement strand
GAGCCAATTGCAAAACTCTATTTTTTTACTGAAGTCAGTTTAGTGTTATCAGCATTTGGATTGGGGCATTCTTTTCTGATGCTTCGCTCCGGGTCACGAGATGAATATCTTCGTTGATACAATATAATATATTGACAATATGAGTTTAATGTGCTAATCTCTTCTTGACATGGGACACCCCCCGAAAGGAGACAACCAGCAGAGGATGAGCACACTTTTCAGCATTTGGCATCGTATCCAGCACACCCTTTTCCCTTGGATGGAAGAGGTATTGGACCCCCTGACGGAAAAACAGCGGGAGTTCGTGCGGGTGATCGAATTGGCAGACATCCAGCGGCACATCTGTCCATATCGATGGCAAGGGATCGGGCGTAAGCGAGAGGATCGTTTGGCCATGGTCCTGGCGTTCGTGGCTAAGGCGGTATACAATATTCCGACGACGAAAGCCCTGATTGCCTTCTTGCGCGACGGCAAGAATCTGCGGCGGCTGTGCGGGTGGGAGAGTCAGGGAGACATCCCCTCGGAATCGACGTTTTCTCGGGCGTTTGAGGAGTTTTCCCGTGACGGTTTGGGGGAGAAGATACACGCGGCGATGGTAATGCAGCATGCCGGACCGAAGCTTGCGGGTCATGTAAGTCGTGATTCGACGGCGATCGAGGCGCGAGAGAAGCCATTGCGCAAAGCTCCGAAAACACTCAAGGTCAAGCTCAAACGGAAACGCGGTCGTCCGCGTCGAGGCGAGTCCCGTGTGGAGAAGGAACCGAAACGGCTGGATTTCCAGCCGGGCAGAAGTCTGGAGGAGAATCTTGCCGATCTGCCGAAAGGCTGCGACGTCGGGACCAAGGTCAATGCCAAGGGATACAAGACATCCTGGATTGGCTACAAGCTGCATCTCGATTCGATTGACGGGGACATTCCCGTCAGCGCTATTTTGAGTTCCGCTTCGCTGCACGATTCCCAGGCGGCAATTCCGTTGGCGCAAAAGACCGCCGGAAGGATTGTCAACTTGTACGATCTGATGGACTCGGCATACGACGCGCCGCAGATCAAGGCTTTCAGCACAACATTGGGGCATGTTCCCATTATTGATGCCAACCCCCGGCGGGGAGAAAAGCAAGAGATGGATCCGGACCGTGCGGAGCGCTTCAAGAACCGGAGCACGGCCGAGCGGGTCAACGCGAATCTGAAGGACAACTATGGCGGAAGGTTCGTGCGGGTGCGCGGTGCGGCAAAGGTGATGACGCACCTGATGTTCGGACTGATCGCCATCACCGCCACGCAGCTCTTCCGTCTCCTGGAGTGAGCGGAAAAGGAAAAAACCCATTATGGGATGCGACAGGCAAGCGTATCGCGACGCTCGCAAGAAGTGGCTGCGCCCAAAAAGGGGGAAATTTGAGGGCTCCGAGATCATTTTTCTGAAATCTTACCCGTCTGCTTCAAAACAGGGCGATCTTAGAACCTGTTTTGAAGCCTGGCATAAACATTTTGCAATTGGCTCACTAAATAGCAATTAATTCAGGCAAGCAATGTTAAGCCAAATTATTCTCAATGATATTGAAGATTCATGCTGCCATATCGAGAAGCAGTTTTTTAAGGACAAAATAATCGTTATCACCGGAGCATCCGGTTTAATCGGCACCTATTTTCTAGCATACATGGCATCTCTCTTGAAAAAAGGGATATCCATCGAGGCTTATGCTCTTACCTATTCCGACCCGCCACCGCACATACTGTCATTAACTAGTTATGGAAAAATCAAGCTGCTGCGAATCGATCTCGCTGATGCAAAAGAATATAACCGTTTACCTGAGGCAGACATAATCATTCACTCGGCTGGTTATGCCCAGCCAATGATTTTTATGACAAATCCGGTAGTTACCATGCAAATCAATATTTCAGCGACTATCGCCTTGCTCAGACGACTGAAACCACATGGCAGCTTCATTTTTCTTAGTTCGAGCGAAGTGTACAGTGGGCTGAAAGGACCTGTATTTAGCGAAGATCACATTGGCACATCCACGCCTTATCATCCGCGCGCTGCATACATCGAAGGGAAAAGAAGCGGCGAGGCGGCATGCAACGCATTTCGTGCTCATGATGTGCGGGCAATTTCAGCACGGATGGGGGATATTTATGGACCGGGAACACGTAAGCATGACCAGCGAGCCTTAAATTCTTTTATTGAAAAGGCTTTATTTCAACAAAAGATCGCGCTAC
>JAKQAH010000113.1 GCA_029568545.1 Candidatus Omnitrophota bacterium | reverse complement strand
AGTCATTGACCGAATGAAACAGCGGGAACAGTCCGTTTAATGTGGTGAAAATGAACTTGCCTTTGCGTTTCAGCGCTTTTGTTGCGTTCTTGAGGATCGCGAAGTTCATCTCATCTGTTTCCATAAGAGAAAACCCGCCTTCACAGAGCATAATGGCCAGATCGAATTCGCCGTCAAACGGAAGATTGCGGGCGTCGTGTATTTGGAAGTCGATGGCTACCCCGGCCTCTTGCGCCTTTTCTCTTGCCCGTTTGATCTGATTCTCGGAGAGATCAACGCCGGTCACATGATATCCCCTTTTTGTCAGTTCAATCGCATGACGGCCGGTGCCGCAGCCGATATCGAGGATCTTTGCGGATTTGTCGCGATCGATCTCCTGTTCGATGAAATCACATTCGCCCGCCGTTCCCTGGACAAAACATTCCTTGTCGTAGGTGTGGGCATAATTCTCAAATAATGACTCATACCATGGCTTCATGGTTGTTCCTCATTTCTGGACTTTGTTTAATATGTTTTACGTTGGTTATTTGTGCCGGTATTTGATGACGCGGACCTTTTCCAGCGTGATCAAGCCTTCCTGAACGGTTTCATCCAAGAACGGCAACAGCTTATTGAGGTTTTCTTCTGTATCGACGAGTTCAATTACGATGGGAAGATCTTCCGAAAGCCGCAACAGTTTGGCGGAATGCATACGGCTGTCCGCGCCGAACCCCATGATGCCCCGCACGACCGTCGCGCCGGCCAGATTCAGCTCGCGGGCCTTGATGACAATCTGTTCGTACAAGACCTTGCCTTTATGCTGGTCCGTTTCTCCGACGAATATCCGTAACAACATCCCTTCTTCCGGTAATTTCATGCTGCGCTCCTTATCTATAGAGGTCCATCAGGATTTTTGAGATGATGTATCCCGCAAATACGGCTCCGACGCTCAGTACAACCGAAAGCATCGCATTGATCAAGGCGATCCGGTATTCGCCATCGCGCATCAGGTTAAAGGTTTCCAGGCTGAACGTGGAAAACGTCGTGTAGCCTCCTAAAACGCCGATAAATAGGAATAACCGGACATTCGGCGGGATGGCAACCCGGTCGCAAATGCCCCAGAGAAAACCAATCGCCAGCGAACCGGTCACGTTTACGACCAGGGTGCTGATGGGAAAAACGCCGTTGGAAAGCCAATAATCCAGGCTGCCCATGAGGTAACGCGCGATGGCGCCTAATGCGCCCCCGAATCCGATTATCAAAAACTTCATCATAAACGGCTCTTTTGTGTTTTATGGCGCTAATAGCTTTGTCGATATGAATTTTGTGTACATGCGCCGGTCAAACCCGCCGATGATTACCTCTTCCTTGTTGACGACCGGCAGGAAGCCCAACCGAAAATTGTCCATATAACTTTTTGCTTCAAACAAACTGGTCGCCGCGGAAACTTTATGGCGGAACGGCTCCTTGATATCGTTAGCGAGCAACAATTGGTCGGAACGCTCAAAAAGCAAAGAATTTTTAATGCCATCGATATTGATGATCCCGCTCAATTTTCCTTGGTCATCGACAACCGGGTACTGCGTGTACGGGCTTTTGGCGAAAATATCCCAAATTTCATTGACCGGCGTATTTTCATGGACGATCGGGTATTGGGGGTCCATCAGTTCTTGGGCGGATGCGTTGCGGATAATATCTTCTTCCGTGACATTTTTTCCGGCTTCTTTGGCGTGGATGACCGCGTATTTCACGCACGGCGGTCCGAGCAGTTGGACGACGAATGTGGTCATCGTGATGATCACAATGACCATGTTCCCCATCTGCGGGTCCAAGGAGTTCGCCGCAACCAGGGAAAGCCCAATAGCGACGCCGGCTTGGCTGAACAGGCAAAACGGCAGATATTTTGCGACGGTGGCATCGGCCCCGGACAGCCTCGCGCCCAAGGTGGCTCCGGTCATTTTTCCGATAGTACGCCCGATCAGATAGATGACAACCAAGGCGAATAACGCTGGGCTGATCATCTGCGGATTGAGTTTGGCCCCGACAAGAACAAAAAATAAAATGAAGACGGGTGGGCTGAAATCCTGGATCATGCCAAACACCTGCTTGCTCATGGTGGGAGCGCCATTGGTCACGATGATCCCCAGCATCATGGCGGCCAAAAGCATGCTCATGTTAATAGCGACGGAAAGTCCCAGAACAAATAAAACCATGCCGATCAAAAAGACCAGGATTCTTTCTTTCTGCGGATAATGTCGAATGATCGCGACAAGAATCAGTCCCGAAAAGCCTCCCAAAAAGAACGCTCCCCCGATTTCATAGACCGGACGGAACAGGTCCGCGAATGTGATGCTTGCGGAAGATCCTGAAAAGTGTCCGACAAAACTGGACGTTATGGCGAACAGGACGATGGCGAGAACGTCATCCAAGGCGACGATGCCGAAAACTATCGTTGTCAGAGGGCCTTTGGCTTTGTATTCCCATAGGACATCGGTGGTGGCGGCCGGAGCTGTTGCTGATGAGATGGCGCCCAGAAGCAAGGCTAATGACCAGACCATGCCCTTGTCTTCAAACAATAAGCTGCCAATGGTGCCGATGAGAATGGTTACTAGAAAAAAAGCGGACATCCCTTCAAACAGCAGGATCGTCGTGAATTGCTTGCCGTAGCGTTTTAAGGTTTCCCCGTTTAGTTCCCCCCCGATCATAAACCCGATGAGTCCTAGCGCAAAATAACTGAATGGTTGTAAGGTGTTCAGCATTTGCGCGTTGATGATCCGGATACTGTTGGGGCCTAAAAGAAATCCGATGATGATATAGCCGACCACTTGGGGGATTTTAAGCTTTTGGAAAAGCCGCCCGCCAATTGTTCCGCCGAACAAAACAAGACCGAGAATGAGCAGCATGTTCAGATGGAAATGCGAAATATTTGGGAAAAATGAACTGAACTTATCGAGGAGCATGGCGGATATTATTTTCGCTTGATGATATGTTTAAACGCGAAAACGATCTGGAATAATGACCAAAGTTCATGCGTATCCCGGGCCCTCAAAATAGAATCCCGTACTTTTTCTTGGCTGATGGCTTTTGCGATATAGGCCAGGATCTGCACCTGCGCATCGTAGGCATCGGCCGGGGTGAGGATCAGGAATATAAAACGGGCGGGTTTTCCGTCGGGAGTGTTCCATTCGATCCCATCCGCGGACCGTCCGAATAAAATAACGGGCCGCTTGATGGCCGCCAGGCGCGCGTGCGGTACGGCGAGCCCTTCTTCCATGCCCGTACCCATGTCGTTCTCCCGCTTCATGACCGCCTGATAAATATCATGGGAATCGGGCATATCGTCTTGATTGTCGAAAAGCTCGCATAATTCCATAATGACTTTATTACGTTCGTTATGTTTAAGTGTCGCGATAATGCCTCCCCGCGCCACGAAATATTCCAGGATGCTGACCTCTTTACGCTTCTTGATTGAATAATTGAACCATGGGCCCAGGATAACGGAGGATAAAATAGCGCCGAAAACAATGGCTACAAACACGGGCTCGGTGATCAGGTTGTATTCCAGCGCAAGTAAACCGACCACGATTTCCATGGCGCCGCCGGGCGTATGCGCGATGGCAATCGAAAGCCTGTTTGTTCGCGGGAGTTTGGTCAAGTTAACGCCTAACCATGCGCCGAAAAACCTTCCGGCAATGCCGATGACGCTGATAAGCAAACAAAGGAAAACATCAAAATTCTGGAAAAAATCGACTTTTAGTCCGATGTTGACAAAAAACAACGGCACAAAGATTGCGTAAACCATTTGGGAAATGACCTGCCGCACGTTCTCCGAGAGTGCGCGGGATCCGCCGGCCATGATTCCGGCGATAAAAAATCCGAACAAGGCGTGAATCCCGATCTTTTGTGTGATCGCGCCACACAAAGCGCCCAGCAGGCAAATAAATGTTAGCGGCACGCCGGGTTGCGGCATTTGGGCGGTTTTGATCCGGGTAATGGCTTTATCGACAAGCTTTCGCCCGATCGAAAGGCAGACCGCCGTAAACGCAATCGTTGAACCAGCGATGGTTAAAACTTTCATGACTTCTAAGTTTGCTTGCGTAAAAATTCCCAGGACCATGGTAAAGATCAGCCATCCGACGATATCGTTGACGGACAACGCAGACATAATCAAAAATCCCAAGTCTGTTTTAGAAAGCCTCATGTCGTGCAGGGCACGCGCAGTGATCGGCATAGCGCTGATGGTCATGACGGTCGCCATGAAAATCGTGAAAAGCATTCTTTGTCCTGGATCAACGAGATAGTGTTCGGGAAGCAGATAACACGGGATAAAAGCGACGACCATAGGAATGATGATATCGGATAACGCGATGATTAACGCGTCTCCCCTCTGCCTCCAGGCTGACGCAAAATCAATTTCGAGCCCCGTTTCTAAGAGCAAAAATAGGACGCCGATCCACGCGACCGTTTCCAACATGTTTTGTTGCGTGATATCATTGGGAAAGATCGTTTGAAAGACGCCGGGAGCAAATCGCCCGAGGATGGTTGGTCCCAGCAGAATCCCGACAAGAAGCTCGGCGGTCAAGGGCGGCTGTTTCCATTTACGGAAAAGTTCGCCCAACCCACGGGCCAATCCCAATAGAACGACAATCTGGACCAGGAAAATAAAGATATTCTGTTCGTTGAGATAGTGCATGAGCCTATTTTATCAGCAATTTCTTCTAAATAAAGGGTTCAAATTGATTAATGTTTTCTGTTGTTCGCATTATAGCCCGAGATCTGGTTTTTAGTATGGTTTTTTGGTTTTAGGTTCAAAGAAAGAGCGCAGGCGCGCGGCCATAAATTCCATTCCTTGATCATCGAGCATACGGATCAGAACATTTATTTTTTGCAGCTTGTTGTTTTGGGCGTAAGCGACGGCAAGATTTTTATAGATCGATTCGGATTGAGGGTCAAGAAGCAAGGCGTTTTCATAATGAGGAATCGCTTTATCCGGAAAACCTTTGGAGTGATAATAATAGCCTAGGCCAAAATGCGCCAAGGAATAATAAGGGTTAAGGGCTATCGCTTTTTTTAGCAATTCCTCCTCTTTTTCGGGAGGGTCGCCCCGATAGCGGTGGCAAAATGCCATAGCTGTATACGCAACGGCATTATTCGGATCAAGATCGATCGCCCGTAATAAGGTCATGATAGCTTTATCATATTGTTGAGCGTCTTTGTAGGCAATTCCCAAGTTAGTCACTGGCCTGGCTTTCTGAGGGGATTTGCTGGAAGTGTCCTCCCACAACGTGATCTCGTCTTTCCAAACGGTATTTCTCCTGAGGGTGGCAAAGGATAAACTCAGAAGGATTAGAAGAAAGACGGCCCAAAGCGCGTTTCTCGATTTGAACAGCCCGGTTAAAATGGAAGAAATTGCTACGGCCCAGCCGGCCATCGGCAAGTAAAGACGATGTTCATTGATAACATAGCCGATGGGGATAACGGTGGATTCGACGCTCAAGGTCAGGAAAAACCAAAGAATGCCGAAGGTGATCAGGGGCCATCTTTTTCGTATGGCAAAAGCAAAGATAAGCAGGCTGGCCAGCAACACGGCCGATAGGACCGTTGGGATTCCCAGGAATTTCTTTGTGATGGGATAGTCATAATCGATGTTTTGTTTCGACGGCCAGAACAAAAGGCGCACATAGGTCCGCAAAACATTTATTTGGGTCAAGAAATAATCTTTGCGGCTGATCTCGGTTTCGGTCCGTGAAATACGGTCCAAACGGCTCAGAAACGACGGCGCCTGTTCCTCGTGGGTTGAAGCGGTCTTGGCGATGCGGGCCGTGGGAGTCATCGCGGCGACCGGCTTGAGCAAAAGCAATGGAATGATCGGCAATGTGCATAAAAAGGGGATCATGAGCGCCCATCGGTTCGCGCGCCGGTATTCCGGGCCATTGATGAAAAGAAATTCGTAAAGAATCATCGCTAAGGGGATCGTAAAGCAAAACTCTTTTGAAAACATGGCGCCGACCGTTACGATCAGCGAAAGGCCATAAAG
>JAKQAH010000107.1 GCA_029568545.1 Candidatus Omnitrophota bacterium | reverse complement strand
TGTCCAAATTATCGACGCTGTCAAAATAATCCAGCTGGGAAGCCGCTACGGTCGGCTCGCTTTGAAACGCGTAGGAAACCCCCGGCATAACAATATGCCGGAGACGGTGGATTTCCAGCCCGAATTTATCAACCTCGGCATCGAAAACCTTGTAAAAGCGGGTGCTCAAGCTCGCTCCCGTCTTAAAAATCCCCCGGATCGAATTGTATTTTTGCGGATCGTTCGTCTTGCTGTAATACGTGTTCCGCCCTCCCACATACGGCGTCAACTCGATAAACCCGACCTTCATAGGATAAGAAACCTGGTTGTCGGTATCGACCCGCATGGTTTCCCGCCGAACTTCACTCGGCGATGCGTCCTTGCCCGCCAGATTCGAGTACGTGGTCGTATTCTTGAAAAATAGCCCCGTCGCGGAAAGTTCCCGGTTAACCATGTTATAACTGATTTCCGGTAATCGCTCAACAGCGGTCTCAAAACGGTTAACACGCGCGTCCGTGCGAAAGCTCAAGACGCCCGACGGGACCGCCTTGGTCAACAAAAAGAACGTGTCCGGCGATCCGTCCTCCTCGTATTCCCGCTCGAAATAATCCTTCAGGATCGTGTTATCGCTGAGCTTATAGTATTGCGCCACAGCGCTTGTCGTCTCATCAACATCCCATTTGTGGCGCCATTCCGCTTTAAAACGCTCGCGCTCAATCGTCGGACTCGGCCTCTCCTGATAAAAACGGTCAGACGTGATGTTGCGCTCATTCATGTAATATGTCCGGATCTTTCCGCTCCCCATATCGGGAATTTTGTAATCCGCATCAACGCCCCAAGCAATATCTTTGCGCTCCCGCGCGTCAAGCCGCAGGGAACCTTTCAGGTTCTCGTTAATCTCATACAGCCATCGCGAAAGAAGAAACGCCCCCCATTCCTTGTCGTAGCCGGGCGTGAAAATAACTTTCGGTTTTTTATTCCGGAGATCTTGCGTGAACTTGGGAAGATAGAGAACGGGAATTTTACCGAACAGCATCCGGACGCTGCGGGCAACCAACTTATCTCCCGGATACATATCCATTTTCTTGGCCGTCATCCTATAATGCGGCTTATCCAAATCGCATGTCGTAATATAGTTGCGCTCCATCTGGATGTGATTTTCGCCGACCTTGGAAACAATTTCCCCATATCCATAGTACGGCTTGGCGTAAATTTTTGCCCCGTCGAACGTCCCGGACATGGTCCCAAAATTGAATGTCAGCTTGTCTCCTGTCATTTCGGAGATCTCGCCTTCCGCCGATACCAGCCGGATATTCCCAGTCGCGTAAGCCATGTTGGTATCGCGGGAGAACTCAATATGGTCGCAGGTTAATTTCATGCGCTTATTAATGACAACAACGTTTCCGTCCGCCTTCACGGTATTGCCATCAATAGAATATTCGACCGTATCCCCGTTTAATTCAACAGAATCACCGGCCGCGGATTTTTCAGGGCTGTTTTCCTCTTGCTCTTGGGCAAAAACAGGCAAGACAAACGATATGTTGAAAAGATGCACAAAAAAGAATTGAAGGAAAATAATGCAAACGACTGCCAAGCATCGGGTTTTATTTTTGTTGGGGATATTTCTAGCGTCCACTTACGGACTCCTTAACTAAAACTTGCGCCCCCAAAATTCCGGCATCATCATCAAGTTTGGCCCGAACCACCTTGACCATAGCAGCCGGGACTTTCATGGCTCGAGCCTTGATAGTCGCGTGAATCGTTTTATCCAAAAACTTAAAACTCTTGGAAACGCCGCCGCCAATAACGATCAGGCGCAAATTAAGCAAATTGACTACCCCTGCCAGAGCATTTCCGATATGAATGGCCGTTTTTTCCCAAAACCGGATGGCGCGCTGATCTCCCTGCTTGGCCAGACGATAGATATCCGGCAACTGGATGTCTTTATTCCGGAAGACTTTAGAAGCCTCCTGCAATAATACCGTGTTGCCAACATAGCGCTCAAAACACCCCCACCCCCCGCAATTGCAAGCCGGACCGTCTTCATTGAGCGGCACATGCCCTAACTCTCCGGCCGAGAATCCTTCGCCCCGATAAAGATCGTTATTCAAAATAAGGCCGGCCCCGACGCCTGTTCCGAGCGTCATGCACATCATGTTTCGGCAGCCTTGTCCCGCCCCGAACTTCCACTCACCCAGCGTGATCAGATTGACATCATTATCGATAAAGGTCGGGATATGCAGTTTTTTTTGAAGGATATTTTTCAGGGGAACATTTTTCCATCCCGGAATGTTGGGAAGAAAACTTACTATGCCGCGTTTTGAGTCAATCGGACCCGGCAACCCAAGACCAATCCCGAGGATATCTTTGGCTGCAAGCCGTTTTTCTTTGATGAGCTTGAGGATCGAAATGCAAATCGCGTCGATCAGCCTTTTCCTGCTCTTGTTAACATGTCTGGTGCTCAGAACAGCCTTTTCAACAATCGTTCCGAAACGGTTAACTAAGCCTAACTTGATATTCGTGCCCCCGACATCAACGCCAACCGTATACTGTTTCATGAGCTTATGTTTTCTTTAAGATATGAATATTAATCTAAATACTAGAATGGGTGACCACGGACATCTTCGACTATACAGCGAGTTTATTCTACACGATAAGATTTGAGCGTTCAAGCAGGGAATGAAAGAATTTTGGAAGGTATTTTGTTTGTCCCGGCCGGAAATTTTTAATCATGCTCGTCTTTATAAACCCCAAAAGAGCACACCCTGTTTCTTCCCATTTTCTTTGCCCTGTACAGGGCCCAATCGGCTTTATCGATGAGTTCGTCCGTCTTTTTCCCGTCATCCGGAAAAGTCGATGTGCCGATACTCACGGTCACTTTGACGGAAGCATCGTACGCTTTAATGGTGGCGTTTTCCACCGCCTTGCGGACGCGTTCCGCGGCAAACTGAGCGCCCTCATGGTCCGTATCCGGCAGAATGACGCAAAATTCCTCGCCGCCATAGCGCCCGGCAATATCGATCTCGCGGATATTTTCGCTGATCAGAAAGCCCGTTTCCCTTAAGATCTGGTCGCCCGTCAAATGCCCGTACTGATCGTTGAATTTCTTGAAATAATCGACATCGATCATCAAAAAAGACATCTTGAGACTGCGCGCTTTCGAGCGCTGAATTTCCTCCTGCAAGCGCTCCAAAAGATACCGCCGGGTATGAACTTCAGTCAAGCTGTCCGTGATCGCAACCTGCTCGATTTCCTGATAAAGCTGGACACGGCGCAGGGCCAAGGCGAATTGATGCCCCAAAATCATGACTTTTTCCCGTTCCTTCTCCGAGACGCCCGAAACCGCCAGATATCCGATCTTTTGGCGCTTGCTCTGCAGCGTAAGAACGAAATATTTCCCCTCTTTCCGGAGGTCTTTCACCTCGTCGGAAAGCGGCTCCAAAAATCGGCATTCCTCAAAGCCCACATGATTCTGCAGTTTTCTTTTAAAAATTTCGAAAGCTTGTTCCTGATTCAGGCTTTTGGTGATCTCTTTGGTGATCTCGTAAAGCGTGAAAATCTCCAGCGCTTCATTTTGGAGATCTTCTTTCTCGGAATCGAGAACTTCTTTTTGCCGGCCGAGATCGCGCGAAATCTCTTCGGCTTGAAGCACGCCTTGATACGTCTCCAGTTCGATCTTAGCCGCCAATTCCTTGGCGTGAATGATCACCAATCCGACATAGATGATGACAATCGCGCTTAGCAACAATGAAACCATGCGTCTTGTCCTTCTTAAGGTTTTGCCCCGGCCGCCCCGCCGCCAGGACCATTACGAAAACAGGCACACCCGGTTACGCCCTTCTTGCTTGGCCCGGTACAAAGCTTGGTCCGCTTTGTGGATGAGCTCTTTGGCATTCTGGGCATCCTTGGGGAACATCGCGATCCCGATCGAAACCGTAATGCGCGTTCTTTCCCGTCGAAGAATGATCGTTTGTTCGGCAATCCGCTTGTTGGCCTCCTCCGCCAGCGCCAAAGCTTTTTGGCGCGTACAATCGGGCAGCATCACGGAAAATTCTTCGCCTCCGTAGCGGCACACCAGCATCCCGGGGTCTTTGAATAAATCGGACAAAATCATCCCCAGCGTGCGCAACACGATATCTCCGGCGATATGCCCGAATTTATCGTTGTACTGCTTGAAATGGTCCAGGTCGAGCATCAAAAAAGCCAGCGAGGTTTTTTGCCGCATCTGGCGGCTTATCTCCTCGGGCATGCGCTCCAGAAGATACCGCCTCAAATAGAGCCCCGTCAGGCCGTCCTTAATGGCCAGCTGCTCAATGTGCTCATATAACTGCGCGTTCTCGATGGCCACGGCGCCCAGATCGCCGACCGTCGTCAAGAACCTTAAATCTTCGGTCGTAAAATGATTTTCCTGGGGATGATCGATGCGCAAGATCCCCAGGGCTTTTTCGCCCACCATCAAGGGCACGCTCATCAGCGACCCGATCTCCCGCGCCTCCTGGGTCAAAATGCGTTCGGCATCAAAACGGTAATCGCTTTTCGTATCTTCGATGAGAAGCGGCTGCATCGTCTTGACGATCCATTGGTCAAAGGCATCCCCTTTTTTTGATTTAATGTTCACGCGCAGCTGCCCCTTTTGGGAAGAGCTGATGCCCAGAGTTCCCGTCTTGGAGTGAAAAAGATAGAGAATGATCGTCGTATCTTTATCCCCGAACATCCGGTTGACCTCCTCGGAGAACATCTTCGATGTGTCCTCCAGGGTCAGGCACATGCTCAACCTCTCCGTCAGGCCTTTGAGCTGGGAGTAATTGATGATCTTTTCCCGGAAAGATTCGATTGCGATCTTTTCCCGGCGGATGCCGGCTTCCGCGAGATTGACTTGCTCTCCGTAGTTCTGGATCCACAACTTGATCTCGGATTGTTTTTTGATGAGGCGGTTCCGTAACATCGCTAGATAGAGGATGCAGGCAAGAAGCCCGAAGCTTAAAAACAAAAAGAACCGGGGCTCAAAGACGGTGGCAAAGAAAAAGAATCCCAGCAAGGGAAGCAAAAGAACGATGATGAGCAAAACGGGGAAATTAAATAATTGTGTTTTCGGTTTCTGGGTCAAAAAAGTGCACCTTGCTCATGTCAAACACAAAATCCATGTCACGGTTAACCTCAGGGCGGTTATGGGCCCCGACCCGCGCAATAAACGAACTTTTGCCCGAATTTAGGTAGAGATACACTTCCGAACCTAGCGGCTCGACCACTTCGCACGTCGCGTGCACTGTATTCTCGGGAGAAGCCTCGGAAACGAATAATTTATCATAAATATCCTCGGCGCGGATGCCAAAGATAATATTTTTCCCCTCGTAGGGCGCCACGATCCTATACATTTCTTCGACGAGTTTGACTTGAAATTTTCCGTCGTCGAAATAATATTTTCTCTCTTTTTTGACAATGCGCCCATGGATGAGACTGATGGGCGGCGTGCCCATGAAACCAGCCACGAATTTATTCGCCGGCTTATCGTAGATCGTCATCGGGTCCGCGCACTGCTGCACTTTCCCGTCTCTCATAACGACGATCCGGTCTCCCAGCGTCAGCGCCTCCGTCTGGTCATGGGTCACGTAGACAAAGGTCGTTTGGAGCCGCAAACGCAGCTTGTGAATTTCCGCGCGCATTTGGACGCGCAATTTCGCGTCCAAGTTGCTGAGCGGCTCATCGAACAAAAAGGCCTTCGGCTTGCGAACAATCGCCCGGCCCAGAGCAACGCGCTGACGTTCGCCCCCGGAAAGCTGTTTCGGCCGCCGGTTGACAATCCCCTCGATCCCTAAGATTTCCGTTGCTTCATTCACGCGGCGGATGATTTCGCCCTTCGGATATTTCTTTAATTTCAAGCCAAACGCTAAATTCTCAAAGACGGTCATGTGCGGATACAGGGCGTAATTCTGGAACACCATCGAGATATCGCGGTCCTTGGCGGGAACATCGTTCACGAGGCGGTCGCCGATCCAGATATCCCCCGCGCTGGCTTCCTCAAGCCCGGCGATCATGCGCAATGTCGTCGATTTACCGCACCCGGAAGGCCCGACCAGGACAACAAATTCCTTATTCTCGATCCCCAAGCTGAGTTTGTCGACGGCTTTAACGCCACCTTTATACGTTTTGGAGACATCTTTGAGGCGTATCTGTGCCATAGGCCCGTGTAAATCCTTTAAAACGTTTTATGCCGGCTGGTGAACAGCATATCCGATGATTTGATCGACGGTCTTTTTGAGTTCTTTGCGCTGGACAATCATATCGATGAGCCCATGGGCCAAAAGAAACTCGGATTTCTGGAACCCTTCGGGAAGTTTCTGGCGGA
>JAKQAH010000100.1 GCA_029568545.1 Candidatus Omnitrophota bacterium | reverse complement strand
CCTGTATAAGTTCTCGGACTTAACGAGTCGTTCCCCTTTCAGTTCACTACTGCTTATATGTCAAGTCCTGGTGAGGTTTTTCGCGTAGCATCGAATTAAACCACATGTTCCACCGCTTGTGCGGGTCCCCGTCAATTCCTTTGAGTTTTAGCCTTGCGGCCGTAGTCCCCAGGTGGAGCACTTAATGCGTTAGCTGCGGCACTGACCCTTACGGGCCAACACCTAGTGCTCATCGTTTACAGCTAGGACTACCAGAGTATCTAATTCTGTTTGCTCCCCTAGCTTTCGCAATTCAGCGTCAGAATTGGACCAGGATGCCGCCTTCGCCGCTGGTGTTCTTAGCAATATCTACAGATTTCACCCTTACACTGCTAATTCCGCATCCCTCTTCCAATCTCAAGTCTATCAGTTTGAAAGGCAGTTTCCCGATTGAGTCGGAAGATTTCACCCCTCACATAATAGACCGCCTACTTGCCCTTTACACCCAATAATTCCGAGTAACGCTCGCCACCTCCGTATTACCGCGGCTGCTGGCACGGAGTTGGCCATGGCTTATTCGTCAGGTACCGTCAGTTTGCAAGCTATTAACTTGCAAATGTTCTTTCCTGACAAAAGCAGTTTACGATCCGAAAACCTTCATCCTGCACGCGGCGTCGCATAGTCAGACTTTCGTCCATTGCTAAAGATTCTCGACTGCAGCCTCCCGTAGGAGTCTGGGCAGTGTCTCAGTCCCAGTGTGGCTGACCATCCTCTCAGACCAGCTACCCGTCATACGCCTTGGTGGGCCGTTACCTCACCAACTAGCTGATAGGCCGCGAGATCATCCTAAAGCGGTAGGCCCGAAGGTCCCTACCTTTAACCATCGGATCATGAAATCCAAAGGCCACATCGAATATTACCTCCGCTTTCACGAAGCTATGTTCGACTTAAGGGAAAATTTCTCACGTGTTACTCACCAGTTTGCCGCTATCCGCGCCAAACTTTTACCCTTGTGCAAGCACTCAGATAAAAGTCCAGCAAGGATCGCTCGACTTGCATGCCTAATCCACGCCGCCAGCGTTCACTCTGAGCCAGGATCAAACTCTCCAAAATGACTTGGCTTTAAAGTTTTAGGCTTATAATTGTGTATCGTCGTAATTCACGACTTAAGATAATAAGATTTCAAAGAACAAAGAAAGCAGGCGCAGAACACGCCTGCTGAAGTGTATCGAATATACCTGATTCGCTTTATATTGTCAAGTATTTTTCTTTAATAAATTTAGGAAATCTTAAAGAACCCGTTGGAACGAAATTTCTTGGCTAGCAAAGGCTTCCAAGAATTTTATTGTGCAGAATTTCCTGCTTATCCCCGTCGGATAAATCGGCCTCTAGAATCGCAGCGATTGATTGAGGAATGTTTTGATTTGCCGGAAAATCGCTTCCGAAAAGAATATGGTCGGCATCCGTAACCTCTAGCGCGCACTGCAACGCCCCTTTTGACTTCGCGCCACTCATATCAAAGAAAATATTCTTGAAATACTCTCCAGGTAATTTCGAAAGGTCCTTCACGAACCCTCGCTTTCGTAACATCCTATAGGTATTATCAAACCTTTCTTTTACGAACGGCAGCACGCCGCCGTAATGAGCGAAAATAAATTTGGTTTCCGGGAACTCTAAAAACGTTCCTGACATCATAAGCTTGCCGATGCACATTGACACATCAAAAACGTATTCCAATACGGGCGTCAATAACGGATCTCTCACCCTGTCTTCTCCGATGGGATTCATAATCTGCGGATGCACATGAATAAGCATCTGGTGATCCCGCGCAAAGGCATAGATCGGATAAAATCGCTCATCATCCAAGTAAACCCCCTCATAACTCGACGCTAAAGAAATAACTTTTAAGCCTAAATCTAAGATCCGTTTTAATTCGTCTGTGAACACTTCCGGCTGATCAACGGGCAGAATGCCCGCGCCGATAAAACGACCGCGGTGAGCGTTGATGACGCTGGCAATCGAAGGATTGTAGGCATCGCAAACTTTTTTCCATCCGCCCATATTCAAGTGGGCGTCGCTAGTAGGATAAAGTAAAAGCGCTTTTTCGATACCGCACCCATCCATGACGGACAATTGCCGATCGACATCCGACCATGCCACTTTATAAAAGGCAGTCTGCCGCGCGACATCCGGCGGCATAAAATGACTATGCGCATCAATGATGTTTTTCATGCTTTATTTAGATCATCCGGTTTTCGACAAGAACTTCTTCGACTTTGGCGAGCGCGTTCTTTAAGTCTTTGAAGATCTGGACATTGATCGAAACGCCTTTGGCGGTCGGGACCATGTCATCCGATCCCTGCGTCATGGTCCAGGTGCGTATATCGACCAGATCGTTGCCCTTGAATTCGCGAACCCCGACGCGGATCTCCTGAAACTTGTTTTTTTTGAAGGTGGCGATTGTTTTATCCATGTGCATTCCTCCTGTTATTTTGCCTGCTTCTGTGAATAATCGATCACGGGCTTCGTCCACGGCGTCTGCTGGTTGATCACGGCCAATTCCAGCGGGCACGCATTGGGCGGCACGGACAGCGCGAACATCACCATGTCAACGACCGAATTCGCCGACATGAGACGGTCCCGTTGCTCCTGCGCAATATTTTCCAACTTGTCTGTTAAATCAGTATCAACGACACCAGGCAAGATCGATGTGATCTTTATTCCATGATCCCGCATTTCCCAGAACAATCCCTTAAGGAACGCGCGCAACCCGACCTTGATCGAGCTGTACGTGACAAACGTTCGCGGAACGGGATCCACCAGTGTGGAGCCGGAAACCATGTTGATAATGGCCCCCTGTTTACGCGCGATCATCGCCGGTATCACTAATCGGATCAAACGGACATACCCCAAATAATTCGTATGAACCAGACGCTCAATATCTTCGAGCGGTTGTTGATCGAATGGGTACTGGCTTGAAACGCCCGCATTGTTGATCAGGACATCGATCTCGCCTAGTTTGGCGACCGCCGTCGCATGAAGCTTTTTCAGGTCATCAAGTTTTGAGACGTCCGTCGAAACGCCGATGATCTTTCCCGTTGCCTGTTTTTTAATTTCGGCAACCGCTTCATCTAAGGTTTTCTGATCGCGCGCGGCAATCACGATGTTGGCGCCTTCCTGCGCAAGTCTTAAGGCAACCGCTTTGCCGATCCCCCGGCTTGCACCCGTGATGATCACATTCTTCCCATTTAATTCCATCATTTTCTCCTTCTATTATCGCGGAATCAATTTCGTTATGAATAACGACGTCATGAGCATCAAAACGCCGATGATAAAAAATGTCGCGCTGAAGCTTCGTTCTACAAAATACGCACTTGCGGAAAACCCGATGCCGCCACTGAAAAACCGGACGAACGAATTCATGCTCGCGACCATCGGCCGATCTTCATCCGGAAAATCTGTCAAGGTCGTTGACAACCCGTTATGCCCGACTGTCCATCCGGTTGATATCAGCAGAAGGACCAGGCATAAAACCATCAAAGGATATGTTCCCGCCAAAAGCATTGTTCCGGCTGATAAGATCAAGACCCCGGTCCGGCAAGCGAACAACCGCCCTTTCCTATCGGTAATAACACCGCCCATAAGCTGCCCGAACATCCCGCCCAAGGCCGTAACGATAAAACAGCCGCTGATCGTAAGTTGCGACAAATGATAAATTCTGCTCAAATAAATCCCGTACCAGTTGGCAACGCCATGGTAAAGAAAACTCAACACAAAAATCAGAATGCAAACATTCCTGGCCTCAAGATTTTGTAATAGGCGCAAATAGTTGATATGTCCGATATGGCGGCAGCGCAAAAACTCGGAACCAAATAATAAAAAACCAATAGCCAAAAAAGCGGCGAACAAACCGGGAATGTAAAATAACCAGCGCCAATGAATGACGCCGCTTACGGCAATCCCTACGGATGAAGCGATAAATGCGCTGCTGAAGAATCCCGCGACCAACCGCCCCCGCAATTGCTTTTCAAAGAGCTCACCGATCACCATTAACCCAATCGGGATAGCGCTTGCGGCCGCAATCCCCATCATCACCCGTGCCGCCAAAATAATCTCTAATGATTGAGCAAAACCGCAAACAAACGACATCGCGGCAAATAGCATCATCGTTCCGGCCATCACGGTCCGGTAGCTTATAAAACGCGTCAAGGGCGCATAAATCAAGGCCCCGAACCCGTAAGGCACCATATAATACGGAATGACCCGAGAGGTTTCAAAATCGACCAGCCCCAATTCTTTGCTGATGACCGGTATCACCGCGGCAATTGCCGCGATATTAAAGGAGATGGCGATGCACCCCAAGCACAGTAAGATATAAACTACCCTTTTACCGCTGATGCTTTTGCCTCTTTCTCAATAACGGATTTAAAGATCCCCATGTTGTGCACAGAATGCTCATTGACAAAACCAACGATTTGTTCGTCGGTAAATTTCTTGAACTTGGGATCCATTTCAAAATCCTGGATCCAGGTCATTTTGATACCGCCGTCCACCGGCGTATAAAGCCAAATGATCTTCATATATTTAAAGGGAAAGGTTGGCTCATTTTTTTGAGCATAGGCAAAATAATGCTCCTTAAACAGAAGGCGAAACGAGGTCCAAGAGTTCCCGTCTTTATCGGTTAATCGGAACTCGATGCGATTTCCTTTACGGCTAAGCACCTCAGCTTTTACATATTCATCGCCGAATAACTCAGTCCAGCGTTCAATCTGATTGGAAACTTCAAACACAACATCATAGGGGGCATTGATAATAATATTGTTGCAGGTATGTCCCATGAGAAACTCCTTCCTATATATATAAATATTACTATATATAACTACCGCGCATAATACTACAATTCATAAAAAAAGACAAGGAATGAATTTTACGAAAACCCATTCCTTGCCTATTATTATTTCTCTATATACTATGATTAATCAAAGAATCGCGACTACTCTCGCCCATCCCGCCCCGGCATCTTTAACCTTTATGGGAAGGCAAGAAACGATAAAACCGTAAGGTTTCGGAATCGCGCCAAGATTCCCGAGGCGCTCCATATGGCAGAACTCGCGCCGCCGGCCCAGAAAATGGGATGGCCAGATCTTGGACTTGTCTTTCGTTGCCAGAAACTCTTTGAACATCTCAAAACAAGGCCGATCCAGGCCAATTGTATCGACCCCCATCATTTTAATCCCTTGATCCAGAATATATTCCACCGCATCCGGCATCACACCAACATATTTCGTGACATATTCCGGCGTACCGACCAATCGATCGCCCCCCGTATAGATCAAAACAATATCCATGGGCTTCAGCGTATAATGGATTTTTTTGAGCGCCGCAATGACATCTTTTTTTTCAATGTTCTGCGGATAGGACATGTGCGTAAAATCAAGAACAACCCCGGGGCCATAACACCATTCAAGCGGGACATCCATAATTTTCTTGGCAGGCTTTCCCTCGCACCGGCTGCCGTAATGAAACGGCGCATCCACATGCGTACCCATGTGCACGGAGGAATGAACGATTTCCAGCGAAAGCATTTCTCCGTCGGGTATTTCGCGCGATGTGGCGACGCGCTCCCCGCTGTCATAGCGCTCTTGGCCGCCCGGCTGCTTGCTCATCACCACCCAATTAAAATGCTCCACACCCTCCGCATGGCTGATTCGGTCGATCTTCGCCGCATGCGTTTCCTGCAAAGCGTCATCAACAGGTAAACTCAGGTCAATAATCATATAATCACACTTTCAAGATAATATAGAGGTTCGCAATTGCATCATCAACACATAAGCCAGCAGGCACAACGCGATCATGATCAAAAATATGCCGATCGCCAAAGATTGCTGCTTTCTATATTTCTCAAGCGAGCTCATGAACCGTTTATCCGTCGCTATTTTACGCCTTTAGTCTTGAGGACCGCAACAATTTGATTAAACGAATGCGACTTTTTTAATTCGTTGTCCGCAATCGCAATCCCGAACGCTTTTTTCAGCCCGACAACGATTTCGACCATCTCCGTTGAATCGATGCCGAGACCGTCTTCAAGTTTATCATCGGGCTTAATTTCTTCAGATTTGATATCTAAAACCTGATTGAAAACTTTCTTTACGGTATCTTCAACAGTCACTGCTGCCTCCTTCGTTTTCATAATTAAAACTTAATTTTTCTGAAGCACCAACGCGCAATTAATGCCTCCGCGGCCGCGGTTGATGACCAGCGCATTGCAAATATTCTTTTCTTCCGCTTTGTTGACGCACAAATTGATGTCACATTGCGGGTCTTTTTCGTCGATATTGATCGTCGGAGGAACCATTTCGTGCTCTATTGCAAGCACTGTCGTAATGACGTCCAATGCGCCGGTCGCGCCCAACATGTTTCCGAAGATCGATTTTGGCGCTGAGGCGATCACATTTTTCGATGCCCCATTAAAGACGCTTTTGATCGCCTTCGCTTCGGTAAGATCGCCGTTCACCGTTCCGGCGCCATCCAGGCAGATGTAATCGATATCGGCGGGTTTCAAACGAGCATTGTTCAAGGCAATCGTAATCGCGCTGACAAGCCCGGCCCCATTGGAGTCCGGATCGATGCGGTGAACCCCATCCGTCGTCGTGCCATAACCAATGATATTTGCATAGATATGGGCATTGCGTTTTTGAGCCCGCTCGTTTGTCTCCAGAATGACGATCCCCGCCCCCTCGGCAATGGCAAATCCGTCACGTTTTTTATCGAAAGGACGATAAGCCGTCGAGGGATTCTCGTTATTTTGCGTTAATGCCCCGGAAGTCTGACAACATAAAAGCGCGTATGGCGTCACCGGCGCCTCCATGCCGCCCGCCACAATAAAATCATTTTTACCACGGTTGAGCGTTCGCGCTCCATACGCGATCGCTTGCAGCGAACTCGCTCGGTCCGCAACGACCGTCTTGCTGTAGCCTTTCATCTTGTAGCGGATCGAAATCTGTCCTTGCGGCGCCGCGGGAAACCACGCCGAAGCGGCGAACGGGCTGACACCCTCCCGGCCTTCAATGTAAAGATCGCGCAGTTCCGTTTCCGCAAAGAGCCATCCGCCCAGCGCATTACCCATGAAAATTCCGGCCCGGTCCAGGTTTTCCTTCTCGAGATCCAATCCGGCGTCTTGTAACGCCAGCTCCGTTCCGACAAGCGCCATATGCGAAAACATATCGATCTTTTTGAGCAATCTCGACGAAACATTGCTGTAGACATCCAGTTCATGAACGTGCCCGGCGACTTGCGACGTATAACGCGACGCGTCAAAGCGCGTGATCTTTTCAACCGCTGACCGCCCGGACTTGATGTTCGACCAAAACTTGCGCTTATCCAGTCCGCTGGGACTGACGATCCCGATTCCCGTGATGGCAATCTTGTCCATAGTGACCTCAATCCTTGTATCGCTTCAACACCATCGCGGAATGGATCCCCGAGAATCCGCTGGATGTCTTGAGCATAAAGTTGACAACTTTATTACGTTTT
>JAKQAH010000090.1 GCA_029568545.1 Candidatus Omnitrophota bacterium | reverse complement strand
GTTTTGAAGAAGACCGGCTGAAGGGCGCCGCGCATTTTCTGGAACATATTCTGTTTAAGGGAAGCAAAAATTATTCGTGTGAGCAGATCAAGACTTTGATCGAAGGCGTCGGGGGGGCGTTAAATGCTTTCACATCGGAAGAACAAACCTGCTTTTATGCCAAGATTCCATCCAAACATCTGCACCAGACTTTTGAGGTGTTGGCCGACATGGTGACTTCTCCCAAGATCGCGGAGCGTGATGTTGCCAAGGAAAAAACTGTCATTCTTGAGGAGATCAAGATGTACCATGATCTGCCCCAGTATTTTGTGCTCGAGCTTCTGGACGGTCTGATGTGGCCGGGGCATCCATTAGGGAAAAGTCTTGCGGGAACCGTTGAAACGGTCACGGAAATGTCCGGGGCCGATCTTCGGAAGTTCCACCGAACCCATTATGTGCCTCAAAATGTCGTCGTGGCAGCCTGCGGGAATCTGACGCATAACAAGATCGTGGGCTTGGTCCGGGAAAAATTTGGCGGTCTGCAAAAAGATTCGGGCACGGAGTATCTGAAGTTCGCCGGCCGGCAGTTGCAGCCGCAGGTGAATTTTCATAAAAAAGATATTGAGCAGATGCATTTGGCTTTGGGGATGCATGGATATGATCAATGGCATGACGACCGCTACACATTGAACCTTTTGAGCGTTATTTTGGGAGGGAACATGTCCAGCCGCCTTTTTGTGGAAATCCGCGAGAAGCGGGGCTTGGCGTATTCGATTTCCTGCAGCCTCAAAGCCCTGCAGGATACGGGGCTTTTTCTGATCCGGGCCGGGGTGGACAATCGGAAAGTCGTTGAAGCGGTGGCGCTGATTCTGGAAGAACTCAAAAAGATCACGCGCCGGGGGGTGAGTCAAGACGAATTCGATCGCGGGCGAGAATATCTGTTAGGGCAGCTTCTTCTTGGGCTGGAGGATACGATGGAAAATATGCTCTGGCTTGGGGAGGGCATGATCGCGAAAAACAAGATCAAGACCTTGGAAGAAGTTGTCAGGGCGTTTGCGAGGATAAAAAAGGCTGATGTTCAGCGAGTTGCCAAAGAAATTCTCGACGATAAGAGGTATAATCTGGCGCTGGTGGGGCCGGTGACCGCGACGCAGGAAAAACAATTGCGCCAACTGATGGGGATGTAAGTGGAAAGGGATGAATTCACTCACAAATCATGTTTTTTGATTTGACAAGCGATGGGGAATCGGTTAAACTCATTTCAACATTTTAATATTATCCAGTAGAGGAGGAAGGCATGCAAGAACTGTCGTTCTATGATGTAAAAAGCAAGCAAAAATTCAATTCGTCAGATTATCAAGTTCGCGAAAAAGGCGGACGTTTTTTCGCCGTAACAAAAGCTAAGACCGGGTCTCATGAATGCTGGCGCGTTTTGAGCAAGGATCAAGCTGCGAAATTGAAGAAATAAATCCGATCGGGCCGGATGTTTTGATGACATGAGCGCCGGCATTCAAAGGCCGGCAGAATGGAATGATCTCGGTTTCTTGATGCTCCCGGTCCGGAAATTACCTGAAAAAACATCCATTTATTAATAAAGCTTCATTGACCTCACGTAAAACCGCTCAATTAGTTGCGCAATTTGCGTTTGACAAGAAAGCCTTGGACATTGTTGTCCTTGACATGCGTAAAAGCGTGAACTTTTGCGATTATTTTGTGATTTGTTCCGGCAATACGGCCCGGCAGGTTCGCGCGATCGCTGACTATATCGATGAAGAGTTTGAAAAGCTCGGTATGGCCTTGCGCTTCAAGCAGGGGTTTAAGTCTTCCGACTGGATCGTTTTCGACGCGGGCGATGTCATTGCCCATATTTTTGAGAAGGATATGCGCGAGTTTTATGGGCTTGAACATCTTTGGCAGGAAGCCAAACACGTTAATTTCGCATTGAAGTAGGACGGATTTAAAGGGTCACAAGGGTACAAATCACAAGGTCACAGGATTTTTTCACGAACAAGAAACACTTGTGAAATGTGACGTGCCCCTTGTGATTTTTTTTTGCCATGTTATCGGATTTCAAATCACAATTACACCTTTGCTTGGAAAAGTCGCTCAAAGAGGCGTTTCCCAACCTGGCGGATACGCTGCCCGCACTTGAGATCGAAGCTCCTGCCGATCACCAGCACGGAGAATTCGCCACCAATATCGCCTTAAAGTCCTCAAAAATCTTAAGAAAATCCCCCATGGATATTGCCGGCGAGTTTTTGCCTGTTTTTCAGAAAGTTATCGAAGGAAAAAACCTGAAAGGCAAGATCGAAAAAGTAGAAGTCAAGAAACCCGGATTCATCAATTTTTATCTTGCGCCCAAACTTGTCTATACGATTTTAGAACAAATATTGCGGGAAGAAAAGAACTACGGGCGAATGGATTTTGGAGCGCGGGAAAAAATCCAGATCGAATTTGTCAGCGCAAATCCGACCGGGCCGCTCAGCGTGGCCCATGCCCGGCAAGCGGCCGTTGGCGATGCCTTGGCCAATATTCTCAATCATATCGGTTTTGACGCGGCCCGCGAATATTACATCAATGACGGCGGGAACCAGATCAACATTCTGGGAACGTCCATTAAATGCCGCGCGGCCGAGATTTTAGGCGGAACAATCGAATTCCCGGAGAACGGGTATCAGGGGGCGTATATCAAAGACATGGCGAAGATTTTCCTTGATCAGCAGGGGCTCAAAGATCTGCCCGCTCTTGAAAAGACGGATCCCGCAAAGTTCACACGGTTCGGCGTTGATTATTTATTAGATGTTATTAGGAAAGATTTGAGCGATTTCGGCGTGCATTTTCAAGCCTGGTCGCATGAATCCGAGATCGCGACAAAAAAGAATATCGAGAAGGTGTTGGCAGAACTGGAGAAAAAGAATTTTTTGTACGAGAAAGACGGCGCGATATGGTTCCGGTCAACGGATTTCGGGGACGATAAGGACCGGGTGGTCAAAAAAAGCGACGGGTCTTATACATACCTGGCTCCGGATATTGTTTATCACAAGAATAAATTCGAGCGCGGGTTTGCGCGTCTGATCAATATTTGGGGCCCCGATCATCACGGGTATATTCCTCGGCTCACGGCGGCTGTTGAGGCCTTGGGGCAAAGCCGCGAGGCGTTAAAGGTCCTCATTGTTCAGTTGGCGACGATCTATCGCGACGGGCAGCCCGTTTCCATGTCCACCCGCCGCGGGCAATTCATCAGTTTGCGCGAAGTGATCGATGAAGTGGGCGTGGACGCGGCGCGGTTTTTCTTTTTAATGCGCCATATCAATGTCCATCTCGACTTTGACCTTGAATTGGCCAAAAAAGAGACATCGGAGAACCCGGTTTTCTATATCCAGTATGCCCATGCCCGGATCCACAGTATTTATGTGAAGGCGGCTGAAACGAAGATCAAGCGCAAGAAAAAAGATTTTCAGCTTCTGAAAGAGCCGGAAGAGATGGATCTGATCAAACAGCTGGGAAGCTTTTCCGATATCCTGATGATATGCTATCACGAATCGGATCCCTATGCGCTCATGAACTATCTGATGGAGCTGGCGACCAGTTTCCATAAATTCTATGATTGCTGCCGCGTGATCGACCCTCAGAATCCGGAGTTGTCCTGCGAGCGCCTGGCGCTCGCGAACGCTGCCCAGATCGTTCTGGCGAACGGCCTATCGTTGTTGGGCTTAAGCACGCCGGAAAAAATGTAGTTTTTCCTTTCTTTTTATTTTTGCACGAAGATCATTTATGCAAAAACGCTGGAAAATTTCTGATCCCAACCCCAAGCTTCAGGCGCATTTAAGCGATGCGCTTGATGTTCATCCCATCATTTCCCAGCTTTTGATCAACCGCGAAATCACCGATATCCAGGAAGCCAAGGATTTTCTTTCGGCCGATCTTTCGGGACTGCACGATCCGTTCCTGTTCAAGAACATGGACCGCGCGGTGGCGCGCATCAAGCTGGCCAAGGAAAAAGCAGAAAAGGTTTTGGTGATCGGCGACTATGATGTGGACGGGATCACGGCCTCGGTTCTGTTGAACAATGTTTTGACCCAAATGGGCATTGGCGTCATGCATCATATTCCGCACCGCATGCAGGATGGCTACGGGATGAATGAAGGCATGGCTCCGTTTGCGAAAGAAAAGAAGGCGGATCTTGTTATCGCGGTCGATTGCGGCATCACATCGAAAAAAGAGGTGAATCTCATCAATGCGCAGGGGATCGATGTGATCATTCTCGATCATCATGAGCCGGATGAAGAGCTGCCCGATGCGGTTGCGATCATCAACCCCAAGCAAAAAGGGTGCCCGTATCCGTTCAAGCATTTGGCGGCCGTTGGGCTGGTTGCTAAACTGACCCAGGCGCTCTTGGGCCGAAAGGAAAGCGAAAAGGTCTTGGATCTTGCGGCGATCGGGACGGTGGCGGACGTTGTGCCGTTGCGGGGCGAAAATCGGATCTTTGTTAAGTCCGGTCTTCCTAAAATCAACACGACCAGCAACAAGGGGCTTTTGGCGCTTTTGGATATTACGAAGATCCGCGGCAAAAAAATGAGCCCATTCCATATTGGTTTCATCTTGGGTCCACGCATCAATGCTGCTGGAAGGATGGATTCTGCGCAGGCCTCCTTGGATCTTTTTCTCAGCGATGATCATCAAAAAGCCCGCGATTTGGCGAGAACATTAGACCGGCACAACCTCGACCGTCAAAAAATACAATCCCAAATGGTTGACGAAGCGTTCGACATTGTCGAACGCGAAGTCCATTTCAAGGATCAGCGGATCATTGTGCTTGCGAAAGAAGGATGGCACAAAGGGGTTTTGGGCATTGTGGCGTCAAAATTAGCCGATAAGTATTACCGTCCGGCCATTGTCATATCGATCGAGAACGGTGTGGGAACGGCATCCGCGCGTTCGATCGATGGGTTTCATCTTCACGAGGCTCTTACGGCATGCGCGAAATATCTTGAAAATTACGGAGGCCATGCGGGTGCGGCCGGATTGACAATTAAGCAAGAGAATATCGATCCGTTTCGGGTTATGATCAACGAAATTGCTCAAGAAACGCTTGAGGTAAAAAAGCTGGTCCCGACCTTGGACATTGACTGCGAAATCCCTCTGGCGAGCATCACAATGGAATTGGCGCAAATCATTGATGCGATGGAACCGTTCGGCGAAGGGAATCCTACGCCGGTTTTCTGTTCACGGGGGGTTAAGGTGAAAAGTTCTCCGATGGTCCTCGGTAAAAACACGCTGAAGTTCTGGGTTACGGACGGAACCTCTTCGGTTTCTGCGGTCGGGTTCGGAATGGCGGAATATAAAGCAATGATCAAAATAGGGCAAAAGATCGATCTGGCGTACGAAATAGCGATCGATGATTGGAACAAGCAGCCGACAACGCAATTAATGCTCAGGGATATAAGGGGAACCGGATGATTCTTAGGCTTTAAGGATCTTTCCGGCCGAAATGCAGCTGGTGCAGACCTGCTCTGTCCGAACGGTTCCGTTGATGTTGATCTTGATCCTTTGAAGATTGGGGCGGAAACGTCGCAACGTTTTTCCGACGATCTTGGAACCGGCGCCGCCGGTCCTTTTGATCTGGCCGCGACGTTTATATTTGTTGCCTGGGATGGTACCCTTTTGGCAGATGAAGCAAACTTTTGGCATGACGTATGATCCTTGATTGGACTGCGTGAAATAATGGTTCGGCTTAGTTGAGATAGAAGTATACCGAAAAATAATAGTTTGTCAACTCAATTTTTGGCGTTTCCTTTAGAAAAGAGAATTGATGGGCTCAACTGTTAAAAATACGCTTGATTTTCGCCAATTACCGTCGTATGTGCAACGCCGCTTCGTTCCGCAAGAGGCCGATTTAACCGATTTAAAAGGGGTTCAATCTCTCTTTGACCGGTTATTGGATCGCCGCATCGAATCAAGCCAGGATTTAGAAAATTTTGTCCTGGATTTTTCAGAATTGGATGCCGCGATTGACCAGCAAGGTACGATCCTGTACATCCGCATGACCTGCCAAACGGACGATGAGGCTCGTTCCCGAGATTATCAAAACTTCATTGAAAAAATTGTTCCGGCCGTAAAAGCGTTCGAGGACCAATTTAACAGGAAATATGTCAGCGCTCTTGAAAAATATCCTTTGGATGAAGTGCGATACGGGCTTTATACCCGGGGGATACGCGCGGATCTCGAATTGTTCGTTGAGAAAAATGTCGAATTGCAGACCAAAGTTGATCTGCTGTCCCAGAAATACCAAAGCCTGTGCGGTGCAATGACCGTTAATTTCGAGGGAAAAGAGCGGACACTGCAGGAGATGAGCAAATATCTGCTTGAGCCCGACCGTGACCTGCGCGAACGCGCATGGCGGGCGTCATCCCGGCGCCGTCTTGACGACGCAAAAAAACTTGATAATCTTTTCGATGAGATGCTTTCTCTCCGGAACGAGATCGGAAAGAATGCCGGATTTGCCAATTTCCGCGATTATATGTTTAAGTCTCTGCATCGGTTCGATTATGCGCCAGAAGATTGCCGCCAATATCATCGGGCGGTCGAGCGCTTGGTCGTCCCGGTATGGGCCGGAATTCTCGAAAGCCGTATGAAGCAGATGAATCTTACGCAGCTGCGCCCGTGGGATACCGCCGTCGATCCCTTGGGCCGCGCGCCCTTAAAGCCGTTTGAAGACGTGGATGATCTTGTGGCGGGATGCCAAAAGATTTTTAACCGCCTCGATAAGGGCTTGGGCGCTCAATTTTCCGGAATTCGCAAGGAGGATCTTTTGGATCTTGCCAGCCGCAAAGGTAAGGCTCCGGGAGGATACCAATCGACGCTGAATGAATCCCGCAAGCCGTTCATTTTCATGAATGCGGTGGGCGTAGATCATGATGTGCGAACCCTGCTGCACGAAAGCGGGCATGCGTTTCACGCCTTGGCTTGTGCGAATGACCCGTTGATGGACTACCGTCACGGGCCGATGGAGTTTAATGAAGTGGCTTCCATGGGAATGGAGCTTTTGGCTGATGGGTTTTTAGGCGTTTTTTATGGGCGAGAGGATCTGATCCGTTCTCGGATCAATCATTTGGAGGATATTGTTTTTACGCTTTCGTGGGTGGCCGCGATCGACGCGTTTCAGCATTGGCTCTACGAAAACCCGAAACATACCGCCGTTGAGCGAAAAAATATGTGGGTCGAAATCCACAGGCGTTTTAACGGCGGGATCGTCGATTGGAGTGGGCTCGAGGAAGAGCATGCGTATCTTTGGCATCGCCAGTTGCATATTTTTGAAGTGCCGTTCTATTATATCGAATACGGCATTGCCCAGTTGGGGGCTCTGCAGCTGTGGCTTAACAGCAAAAAGGACCTTCAAAAAACGCTCACACAATACCAAAAAACCCTGGAATCGGGCGGGTCGAAGACATTGCCGGAACTGTTTAAGGCCGCTGGGCTTGAGTTTGATTTTTCCGAGGGAGCTGTTGAGCCGCTGATGAAAGAAATTGAAAAAGAACTAAAGCAACTAGCACGAAATGAAACGGAGGGGCCATGATTCGATTCAAAAAAAGCCATTCGGGTTTTTATCTCTCTGGATATTTATTGACGGCAGGGATTCTATTGTTTTTGATGGATACCGTAGCGTTTTCGCAGCAGGCGGGGCCGGCCATCGAAGCGCGCGTCGAGGCGCTTGAGAACTATGTCGCAACGATCCAGCCGACCCTGGTTGAGATCTCGGATGGGTTCAACAGGAGCATCCAGAAATATACCCAGGATCTTGAGTTGAGCCTGCAGGATTATTCAGGCAAGCTGCAGCAAAATCTTGACCAGCGGCTCGAACGGATGGGACGCAAAAGCGTTATCCTGAATCCGTTTTCATCGATGTACCAGAGCGTCGATACCAATACAGGAATCTTTCTCATTGCGATTGAACGGATGGAACGGATCGCCAACGGCGTCCGGTTGCACGTGAACGTCGGGAATCCGAATTATGCCGATTACAACGATTTCACGCTCCGCTTTATTTGGGGGAAAAAGCGGATCGGCGAACTGGGGCCCTCCTATGAGCAATGGCGCCAATCGCTCAAAGGCGTGGATGTAACATTCAACGGGAAACTGGCGAAAGGCAAGTGGAATTCCCTAACAGTGGACCTTGCGCCGGTCGGCGAAGGAGAGCTCGGTTACCTCGAATGCGAAATGAACGTAAAATCGGTAGAGTTGGAGACCGAATAGGATTCAGAAACATAAAAGGGAAGCGTATTATGCGTGTCCGGATTGCTCGTAGGTCCAAAAAACACATTCTTCATAGCGGGAAATTCTTGCATTTTGTTGATAGGGGGGGATGGGAATATTTCGAGCACAACAGCTGCAGCGCGATTGTGATCATTGTGGCAATGACAAAAGAGGGCCGGGTTATTTTCGTCGAGCAATATCGTCCGCCGGTGGGAAAAAAAGTTGTTGAGTTCCCAGCGGGACTCGTCAATGATCATAAAAACAGACGCCGGGAGTCGATTTTTTCTGCCGCCAAGAGAGAATTGATGGAAGAAACCGGGTACAGGGCGGAAAAGATCGTAAAATTGCTTGAAGGGCCGGTTTCAAGCGGTTCGAGTGGTGATATTGTGACAATGGTCCGCGCTTTTGATTTGAAAAAAGTTTGTTGCGGCGGCGGAGACGAGTTTGAGAACATTATCGTTCATGAGGTCCCCCTACAGGAAACGGACCGATGGCTCTGCGAAAGACGCAAAAAAGGGTATCTCATCGAACCGAAAATTTATACTGGGCTTTATTTTCTCAAGCAATCGGCGGAAGATTCTGAGGCGTTTTCTACTCGGACGGCCAGAGCAAAGCGGCGCCGCGATAAAAATTAAACGATTAAAAAAGGAGCACAAAATGAGCGATATTATTGACCGCTTAGGAACCTCGGCAAAAAGTTTGCTTGAACACAAGTGCGCTACCATCCCTCGGGATATGCTCACCTTGCCCGGGCCAGACTTTATCGACCGCGTATTGGCCGGGTCCGACCGGAGCAACACGACCCTGCGGAACCTTCAATCCATTTTCAATCACGGGCGTCTGGCAGGAACCGGATATCTTTCGATCCTTCCGGTGGACCAGGGGATCGAGCATTCGGCGGGCGCGTCTTTCGCCCCGAACCCGATTTATTTCGATCCGGAAAACATCGTCAAATTGGCCATTGAAGGCGGATGCAATGCGGTTGCATCGACCCTGGGCGTTTTGGGATTGGTTTCCCGAAAATATGCCCACAAGATCCCGTTCATCGTTAAGTTTAACCATAATGAGCTTTTGACCTATCCGAACGTTTTTGACCAGAAACTTTTTGCCAGCGTCGATCAAGCGGCGGATATGGGGGCGGTGGCGGTCGGTGCAACAATCTATTTCGGGTCTCCGGAGTCCGGCCGACAGATCCAGGAAGTCTCGGCGGCATTTGAACGGGCCCATAAGCTTGGATTGCTCACGATCCTTTGGTGTTATCTGAGGAATCCGGAATTCAAAAAGGGCGGTACGGACTACCATGTGGCGGCAGACCTTACCGGTCAGGCTAATCACTTGGGTGTTACGATCGAAGCGGATATTATCAAACAAAAGCTTCCGGAGACTAACGGCGGATTTAATGCGATCAAATTCGGGAAGACCCATCCGGCGGTCTATAGCCAGCTGACCTCCGATCATCCGATCGATCTTTGCCGCTATCAGGTGGCCAATTGCTACATGGGAAAGATCGGCCTGATTAATTCGGGGGGCGCTTCCGGCGAAAATGACCTGCAGGAAGCGGTCATGACAGCGGTCATTAACAAGCGCGCGGGCGGCATGGGGCTGATTTCTGGACGGAAGGCCTTCCAGAAACCGATGCGCGAGGGGATCAAGCTTCTTAACGCGATCCAGGATGTTTATCTTTCGAACGAAATTACAGTTGCTTGACCTCTCGGACGGGCATAAAAAAGGGCAGCTCTTTTTTGGAGCTGCCCTTTCGTTTGTGATAATTTTTCTTTACTTTCCTTATTTCCCATGTAGAATCAAATCTTCCGCAATTTAATAAATCCAAAAGCAGCATTCGCATATCAAACATCAAGTTCGATTGATGAAAGAAAGGGAGAACCATGGTTTCATACAAAGATCTAGGGCTTGTGAACACAAGAAAAATGTTTGCCGCGGCGGTGAAGGACAAATATGCCGTTCCGGCATACAATTTCAACAACATGGAACAGCTGCAGGCGATCATCATGGCCTGTTTGGAGACGCAATCGCCGGTCATATTGCAGGTCTCCAGCGGCGCCCGCAAATATGCCGATCAGACGCTTTTGAAATACATGGGGCAGGGGGCGGTCGAGATGATGAAGACGCATGCCAAAGAAAAAGGATTGAAAGAAATCCCGATTGCTCTTCATTTGGACCACGGGGATACTTTTGAGCTGTGTAAATCCTGCATTGAATCCGGATTTTCCTCGGTGATGATCGATGCCTCGCATCATTCCTTCGAAGAGAACATTAAGATCACCAAGCAGGTGGTCGATTATGCCCATAAGTATGATGTGACCGTTGAGGGCGAATTAGGTGTTTTGGCGGGGATCGAGGACGATGTGGTCGCGGAAAAAACGACATATACCCGTCCGGCCGAGGTGATCGAGTTTGTCAAAAAGACGGGCGTTGATTCGCTGGCGATCTCGATCGGCACAAGCCATGGCGCCAATAAGTTCAAACCGTCGCAGTGCACGAAGAATGCGGACGGTATTTATATTCCGCCGGAATTGCGGTTTGATATTTTAAAAGAGATCGAAGAGAAGATCCCGGGATTCCCGATTGTTCTTCACGGTTCATCGTCCGTTCCGGTGGAGGCGGTCAAGATGATCAATGAGAACGGCGGGGCGCTTAAAGATTCGATCGGGATCCCCGAAGAGCAACTGCGCAAGGCTACGCAATCGGCCGTGTGCAAGGTAAACATTGATTCCGACGGCCGCCTTTGGATGACCGCCGCGATCAGGAAGCATTTCAAGGATCATCCGGCCGATTTTGATCCCCGTAAGTATCTAGGGCCGGCGCGCGAGGCGCTTGTCAAGATGTACAAGCATAAGAATGAATATGTCTTAGGTTCAGCCGGAAAAGCATAAGTTTTATTGTTTTGACACTAAAGGCGGAGGCTCGAAAGAGTCTCCGCCTTTTTTGTAATAAAGCATTTCTTTTTTTAAAACCATGATAAAATACCTGAGGTAAATCCCTTAAACAACGTCAAAGGCCGGTATATCATGACAAAGAATTCAAAGTTTAATCTATCGAGTTTCATCCAATTCTTACAAACGGACATCTGGCGGATCCGGGCAAAAACCCTGTCGGGCCACAAGTTCTTTTGGATTCGTCAGCTGCGCATGGTTCTTCTTGCCTTAAGAGGCTTCGACGAGGATAAATGCGGCTTGCGCGCCTCTGCGCTGACATTTTTTTCCTTATTATCGGTTGTGCCGGTGGTTGCGATGGCATTTGGGATTGCCAAAGGGTTTGGTTTTGAAAAGGTCCTTGAGGAGAAAATCATGGCACAGCTGCAGGGGCAGCAGGAGGTGGCGACAAAAATCATTACCTTTGCCCAGTCCTTCTTGCAAAATACGAGCGGCGGCGTGATTGCCGGCGTCGGCATTGCGATCCTGTTCTGGACGATCATAAAAGTGCTTGGGAATATCGAAGATTCATTCAACGATATCTGGGGGATCAAGAAAGCGCGTTCCATTGGGAGAAAATTCAGCGACTATTTGTCGATTATGCTCATTTGTCCGGTGCTTTTTATTATGTCCAGCAGCGCGATGGTTTTAATTACGAGCCAGATAACGCTAGTGGTCTCCAAGCTCGCGTTTTTGGGTCCGGTCGGAACGCTGATCCTGACTTCACTGCGAATTCTTCCGTATGTCGTCATTTGGTGCATGTTCACATTTATTTATATTTTCATGCCCAATACGAAAGTCAATTTTAGATCGGGATTGATGGCCGGGATCATTGCCGGAACGATCTATCAAATTGTCCAATGGGCTTATATTCGGTTCCAGATCGGTGTTTCAAATTATGGGGCCATTTACGGAAGTTTTGCGGCCCTTCCGTTGTTTTTGATGTGGCTTCAGGTGAGCTGGCTGGTCGTTCTTTTGGGGGCGGAGATTTCTTTTACTGAGCAAAATGTTGACACGTATGAGTTCGAGGCGGATAGTCTCAAGGTCAGTTATTCCTTCAAGAAACTTTTGGCGCTCAATATTACCTATGTTTGCGTTAAAATGTTTCATCTCGGGCAGCGTCCACCTACTGCGAATGAGATCTCGCGCGAGCTCGAAATTCCGATCCGGCTTGTCAATCAGGTTATTTTTGACCTAACGGAGGCGGGGGTGTTAGCGGAAGTCAAGATTAACGGGTCTCAGGAATTTGCCTATCATCCGGCGCGCGATCTTCAAGATCTGACCATCCAGAATGTTGTTGATATGCTTGACCGCAAGGGGATTGATACGATTCCTGTCGCCCAGACGGAAACATTCCGCATGTTCAAGAATACGTTGGCGAGGTTTCATGATACGGTCGCGACGTCACCAGCTAATATTTTGCTTAAAGATGTTCAGGCCTAGATTCGAAAAATATATCATGCAGGTAAAGACGGAGGAACGGTATGGGCAAAAAAATTCTTTTAGCGGATGACGATCCTAATTTGATTCAGGTGTTGCAATTACGCTTCAAAAAAGCCGGCTATGAAATCGTCGAAGCTTATGACGGCGACGAGGCGCTTCTTAAAATGCGTCAGGAAAAACCGGATTTGGCGGTGATGGACATCACAATGCCCAAGATGAGCGGGTATGCGCTTGTCCGCGAAATGAAATCAGACGCTGATCTGAAGCATATCCCGATCATCGTTATCAGCGGGAAAGACAGCATGCAAGACATCTTTAAGATCGAAGGGGTGGGAACATATTTGGTCAAGCCCTTTGATTTTGCCGAACTGTTGACTAAGGTCAAAGAACAGTTGGGAGAGAAATAAACGTGCTGAGGCCAAACAGAAAAATTGCCGGCATTTTTTTTCTGGCGGTTTTAATATGTTTTTCTGCCGTTGCGTTTGCGGCGAAAAAACAGGAAATTCCGCCGTGGATGGAAAACATCGATGATACCGGACGGAGCAATTATCTGGTCCCGAAAGGGGCTAAACGGGAAGTGGTGGGGTCTCAAGTGCTGGTGGAAGCGCCCAATGAGTATACGGCCCGCCGGCTGTATGAAATGGAAAACTATCTGGACCGTCGGTTTGAAAAGATCGAGGAAGACCAGAAAAATTTGACGGAAGCATTAAATGAATTAAAAGAGAGCATTGAAAAACTCGGCGATATTTCAAGGCTTATTCAGGATGTAGAACGTTTGGCGGAGGATATGGGCCGATTGGAAGCCCGGTTGACGGTATTCGAAACAGCCCAGGAAGAGCCGAAAGAATCTGCGGCTGCATCTGATGCATCTTTGGAAAGCCTGGATGAGCCCGAGGTTGTTGATGAGGCGGATGAAGAAGGCGCGGAAATCCAAATCCTCAAAGAATGATTGTCCGGAGGAAAGAATTTATTGCGTAGCCGGGCAGGTTGCGATGCTGCAATAAACGGCCCCATCGTTGTTGTCCAAGCGGAAACTCAATTGCCAGCCAGCTGTGTTCGTGGCGCGGCAAGTATAAATGTTCGCGACAAGGCAATTATAAACATTCCCTTCTTGCTCCATAACATTGATTTTGAGGGTATTGTTAATGGCGCTAACGTTTGCAAGCGCAGGGGGATAGCTTTCCTCTCGGACTTGATACAACTTTACGGCTTCCCGTATAAGATTGAGGTTATACACGGCGTCTTTTGCCCGGGCCTTGTTGATCGATTTGGTATAGTTCGGAATAGCGAAGGTAGCGAGAATGCCTACAATAATTACGGTCACAAGAAGTTCTGTGATCGTGAATGCTTTTATCAAGAAAGAATTTTCCGTTGTTTTCGCTCGGTTCATAATTTCTATCCTGACAATATCGTATCTTAAAAGGAAAGCGATTCAAGTAAAACTTTAGTAATTTCAACACAATATGGCATTTTAAAGGTGCGGACGATTATTTGACAAAACAGGTGCCGAGATGCTACAATTAAAATAAATTTGAGGTTATACATGCCCATTAAAAATGAAAAATTATTAGCGAACAAGCAGGCGGTTGAGGAGATCAATCGTCACCGGTGGATCGAGAGCGAGAAAGCCGGATATGACATTGGCTTCGAAACAGCATCGCTTGACTGGCTCGAAAGATTTTCGACTGCATGGATGGACTACCATATGCCGTTGAGAAAATCTTCGGCCAAGGCTTCATCCCACAAGGCTTCCAAACCCGAAAAACGCTAAACACGGGGCAAATCGGAAGCAAACACCCGCCAAAGAATCAATTCAACGATCGGAAAAACTGTTTCCCTTTTATATTTTTTTGTGTACAATGGTTTGTCATTAATTTTACAATTAAAATAGAGATGAGGACTGCATGGATACGATAAAATTGGTTCTTTTGCGGCATGGGGAGAGCATTTGGAATAAGGAAAACAAATTTACCGGATGGACGGATGTTGATCTTTCGGAAAAAGGGAAACACGAAGCGCTTGAAGCCGGGAAGCTCTTAAAGAAGGAAGGATTTGCGTTTGATGTTGCCTACACGTCGGTTCTCAAACGGGCGATCCGCACCCTGTGGATCGTTTTGGATGCGATGGATCTTATGTGGATCCCTGTCTATCGTTCGTGGCGGCTGAATGAGCGCCATTACGGGGGGCTTCAGGGATTGGATAAGTCTGCGACGGCGGCGAAGTACGGCGAAGAGCAGGTTCTCATTTGGCGGCGAAGCTATAATATCTGTCCGCCGGAACTCACAGGCGATGATCCCCGGTATCCTGGTAACGATCCCCGCTATAAAGATTTAAAAAAGGAAGACCTTCCCTTAACGGAAAGTCTTGAAAGCACGGTTAAACGGTTCCTTCCGTATTGGAAAAATATCATTGCTCCCGAGATTCAGGCAGGGAAGAAAGTTCTCATTGCCGCTCACGGCAACAGCCTGAGAGCTCTCGTCAAGCATCTTGACAATGTCTCGGAAGAAAAGATCCTTAAGCTGAATATTCCGACCGGCATACCTTTGGTCTATGAGCTTGACAAGAACTTGCAGCCGATCAAGAACTATTATCTCGGCGATCCTGAGGCCGTCAAAAAAGCAGCTGAGGCTGTTGCGAACCAAGGTAAAAAGTAATCAATCATGGATGTAAAGGAAAAGCAGCAGAAGATCAGCCAATTGCGCGCGCAGATCGCGGCATGCATCCGTTGTCCGCTGCATAAAACGCGCACCAACACGGTACCCGGCGAAGGGGACGTGAGCGCGCAGATCATGTTTATTGGGGAGGCGCCGGGGCGCAATGAAGATCTTCAGGGAAAGCCGTTTGTCGGAAGAGCCGGAGATGTCTTTGATAAGCTTCTTAATTCGATTGGGATCACCCGCGATCAGATTTATTTATGCAATATCCTGAAATGCCGCCCGCCTGAGAATCGCAATCCGCTGTCCAGCGAAATTAGCTCCTGCGTCGGAAGCCTGGATCTTCAAATCAAGATCGTAAGTCCGAAAGTCATCTGCACCATGGGGAATTTCGCCACCACTTATATTTTTGACAAGTTCCAAATACCACCCGCTAAGATCAGCTCCGTAGCCGGCAAGATCATTGCTGTCGAGACGCTTTTCGGCAGCATCAAGATCGTTCCGCTGTTTCATCCTGCCGTTGCGACGTATGATGTTAACAAAACCAATCTTTTGATCGACCAGTTCCAAGTTTTAAAGCCATTTTGTCCCGAGGGCCATCGTGTTTGTTCGGAGAATATCGCGTAATGGGGATCACGATCGCGTTGAGTTTGATGGCGGCAGTTCTTGCCGTTGGCGGTTTTTGTGTGTTTTTTGATCAGGCCATTCTGACACGCCGGGGAACGATTTACCGGGTGAAAACGGACAAAAAATATGTAACGCTGACCTTTGACGACGGCCCGTCGCCGGTCTGGACGCCGAAGATCCTTGACGAATTGAAAAAAGAAAATATTCAAGCGACATTTTTCATGATCGGGCATCATGTGCAGAAGTATCCGGACATTGCCCGGCGCGTTGCGCAGGAAGGGCACACCATCGGTAATCATGGATACGCGCATAGCGTTGTATTCTATTACACGCCGGCGGAGCTAGAGGAGGAGATCAAATATACGGAGTATGTGATCGAGAAGGTCACGGGGCAACGGACGCGATATTTCCGCCCTCCCAAGGCGTGGCTGCGCACCCCGATCAAGGAAACGGTCCGTTCCATGGGGTACGAAACGGTTCTCTGGTCGCTCAATTCCAAAGATTGGGTCTCGTTCAATCATAAATCGATGGTCAAATACATTGCGAGGAACATCAAAAACGGCGATATTTTGTTGTTTCATGACAGCGGGAATATTTCGGCGACTGAAGGCGGCAACCGGACGCAAACGGTGAAATCCATTTCGCTATTAGCTAGGACATTGCGTGAAAAAGGGTTCGAGTTCGTTTCCATTGAGGAGCTTATCCATGGGTGATAATTGGTTTGAAACGAGGAAACACGGTGTGCTGGTCAGCTTGCTCATCGTTTTGGGCTATTTGTTTTTGATGTTAGGGAACAATATCGTCAGCCTTACGCATCCGGATGAGGTTTTTTATATCCAAAGCGCCAAAGAGATGTTGGCGCACGGGGACTTTTTGACTCCCAGGATCTTTGATGGCGTGCAGTTTGAAAAGCCATTTTTATCGTTCGCTTTGTTTGCGATGGCGATCAAAACGTTCGGATTGACGCCGTTTGCCGCCCGGTTTTGGCCGGCATTGTTTGCCATAATCGGTGTTGTGGCGGTGTATTGGATCGCTTGGATTCTTTTTAAAAGCAAGCGGCTGGCGTTTCTGGCCGGAGTGATCTTATCCAGCGGTTTCATTTATTTGGCCCTGGCCCGGGCGGTTTTAACGGACATGATCTTTTCGGTGCTTGTGACTATTTCGATCGGATGCTTTTGTTTCGCGTATTACAATCGGAAATACAAAAGAGAGGGCATCCTTTTGTTGTTCGCGGTTTCCGGGATCGCCGTGCTGACAAAAGGCGTATTGGGGATTTTATTTCCTGCAACGGCGGTGATCGTTTTCTTGATCTATAAAAAAGATATTGCTTTCTTGAAAACAACAGCGACAGTCTGGGGGTGTTTTCTCTTTTTGGGTTTTGTTGTTCCATGGCATCTATTGATGTATGCCCGCTATGGGCAATGGTTTCTTAGCGAATACTTCTATAATGTGCATTGGCGGCGGGTTTTGATGGCCGAGCATGCCCGGTTGGACAACTGGTATTTCTATATCATGCTTATGTTTGTCGGGCTGATGCCATGGTTTTTATTTTGGATTCCCGCAGCCCGCGATATTTTTATGCAGTTTAAGAAAAAGATGGCATTGCGCGATCAGTTTTTCTTTCTTCTCGCCTGGATCGTGAGCGTCTATATTTTTGTTCAGCCCGCGCATTCAAAACTCGCAAGTTACATTTTTCCTGCGGTTCCCGCCATTGCGATCATTCTCGCGTATTCGCTCAATCATGCGCTGGAACAGGCGCAGAGCGCAGAAGAGCCGTGGATGGTTAGGGTCTGCGCGTATATCATGTCCGTGCTCCTTGTTGGTGTCGCGATCGGAGGGATCGTTGCGGCCCGTGGTTATGCGGACATTATTTTGGACATGCGCCCGATCTATGGCGCGGCTGCGTCGCTTGGAATCGTCGCGGCTCTTATCGCGTTCTTCAATTGGAAAAAGAAATATTTTCTTATGGTCTTGGCGTATCTTGGCGTCACAATTACATTGCTGGGGGCTGCATATTTTAGCCGATCCTATATCGAGCCATGGGTTTCCTGCAAACCGATTTGCGAGACTCTTTTGAGTGTAGACCCATCGCAAACGCCTGTTTTAGCGAGCAAATTTTATGTGCGCGGCGTGCGTTTTTATACGAACCGGCCCATGGCCGTGATTGATATCGGCGGAAAAGGGTTCTGGAGCCCGCATCCGATACCGTTTTTAAATACTGACCAGATGGTTGTTGATTTCTTGAATGAGCGCCCGATAACGTGGGCCGTGCTCAAAGAAGGCAATGTGGAAGATCTTTACCGCATCTTGAAGGGGCGCCCGTTCCAGATCGCAGAGATTGATGGAATCGGGGGGAAATATATTTTACGGGTGGAAAAAAAGGAGGATTGATATGGGTTTTCGGATCCCTGATACGCCGGAAGAGCTGTTCAAACAAGGCGGGCGCCATATGGACGCTCTCAATCGTTGGCTACCGTCGATCATCATCGTTGTCCTGATCGGATTCTTTTCTTTGACCAGTTTTTATTCCATTGATCAGGGCGAGGTGGGCGTTATCCGGCGCTTCGGCAAATATGATAAAACGACGCAGCCCGGGCTGCATTGGAAGCTCCCCTTTAGTATTGACAAGCTGGACAAGGTCAAGATCGAGCGTGTTTTCAAGGAAGAATTCGGGTTCCGTACCATTGGCTCCGATGGGAACACAAAATACTCTCCCAAATCTTACGACGAAGAGGCTCTTATGCTGACGGGGGACCTGAATGTTCTCGATGTTTCGTGGATCGTTCATTTTAAGATCAAGGACCCTGTTGAGCTCCTATTCAATGTCCGCAATCCGCGCGAAACCGTGCGCGACATCTCGGAGGCCGCCATGCGGCAGGTGATCGGGGATTATTCGGTCAATGAGGCGATCACGATGCGCAAGAATGAAATCAATCAGGCCGTCAAGATCATGCTTCAGAAAGTTTTGGATAATTACCAGAGCGGTATCCAGATCGATAAGATCGAACTGCAGGAGGTCTTGCCGCCATCCGTTGTCAAAGCGTCATTTAATGAAGTAAATGAGGCGGAGCAGGAACGGGAGAAAGTGATCAATCAATCGTGGGAGGCCTATAATAAAGTTATCCCGCAAGCCCGCGGGCAGGCAGAAAAAACGATCCGGGAGGCAGAAGGGTATGCGTTGGCGCGCGTTGCCAAAGCCCAAGGCGATGCGGCAAAATTCCTGGACACGTGGAATGCCTACAAGGATGCCAAAGAAGTCACGAAGCGCCGGCTCTATCTTGAAACCCTTGAAGAAATTGTTCCGAAAGCGGGAAAAATATATATTGTTGAGCCGGAAGCAAACAATATCTTGCCCTTGTTGAATTTGAACCAGGGAGGTGAGGCCCAATGAAAAATATTCTTAGTCTATTCGTAGGGGTTGTTATTTTGCTGGCGGTCTTGGGGGCCAGCGGCGCGTTCTATACCGTCGATGAAACGCAGCAGGTTATTGTTACCCAATTCGGCAAACTTGTCGGGCCGCCAAGAACGCAAGCTGGGCTTTATTTTAAATTGCCGTTCATTCAAACAGCGAATTATTTTGATAAACGGGTTCTGGAATGGAACGGTGATGCGGACCAGATGCCGACCAGAGAAAAACGTTTGATCTGGGTGGATACGACGGCCCGCTGGCGCATCGGGGATGTGCTGAAATTCATGCAGCGTGTCGGGACGGAACCGAATGCCCAAACCCGCCTGGATGATATTATTGACGCGAAAACGCGCGAAACGATCTCCAGCCATGCTTTGGTTGAAGCGATCCGAAGCAGCAACCGGTTGCTTGAGGAAGAGGAAAATGCGGACGCAATGGAAAAAACCTTAGATGATTTCGGCGAAACGGCGCTTGCCAAGATCGAAAAAGGGCGAGAGGCTTTGAGCGCGATGATCCTGTCGAGAGCGGCCGAAGCCGTCAAGGATTACGGCATTGACCTGATCGATGTCAAGATCAAGCGGATTAACTATGTTTCGGAAGTTCAGCAGAAAGTGTATGAGCGTATGATTTCCGAACGCAAGCGCGCCGCCGAGCAGTTCCGGTCGGAAGGCCAAGGAAAGAAAGCGGAGATCGAAGGGCAGATGGTGAAAGAATTGGACCTGATCCAGTCGGAAGCTTACCGCAAGGCCCAAGAGATCAAGGGAAAGGCGGATGCGCAGGCGATCCAAATTTATGCCGACGCCTACAACAATGATCCGGAATTTTATTCTTTCATTAAGACGCTGGAAGCCTATCGCAAGACGATGGACGGAAAAACCATGCTTATGTTGTCGACGGATAACGATTTTTATGGTTACTTAAAAGGCGTACCGAAGCCGCAATAATATAAACGTTGGCAAGGATTGTGAATGTGCGAAAGCCGTTGAGAGAGGGCCCTCAACGGCTTTCTTCTTTGATGGGAACGACTTCTTTGACGATATATTGGTTCTTTTCGGCAACAATCGTCGAGGCGAAAGGCCCGCCTTCAAGGTTTTCAAAATACAGATGCATGGTGATGGGAGCGTCTTGAAAGTGGTTCAGGATGTTCGTGGCGTCCGTTGCTGTTGTGTCGAATTCTCCGTCAAAAACACGATAGTTCAGCCGTGAGCGCCCGTTGGGTTTGAGCGTTTCCAGAGGGTCGAATTTAAGGCGGATATGCTTTTTAAATCCGTAATCGACGATAACGTCCAGATCGTCCATGCGGATATTTCGGGCATAGCAATAGCTGTCATTGATCAGAAAGACGCCGAAATCATTTTCGGTATTCACCTCGACGGTCAGAAACGGCATGCTGCGCTTACGCCGTTCGTCCGCCAACGTCTCCTGCAATGCGCGGATTTTCCGCACAAGTCCAACAACGGCAAAGATCAAAAGGACAATAACAAGATCTTTGAGCAAAAAAAGGATATTGTATGGCATTAAAAATCTCCTTTAACAATCCCAGTCTATGGTGTTTACGCCGAAAAATCAAACGTTTTCTGCGTTTTTCGCGAATTTTGATGTTGCAAAACCGAACGATTAAGGATAGTCTATAAACTATGCCGAAGGGAAAAAATGGAAAAGTATTTGAGGTGTCTTTACGGCTGGATTCGCCCGAGAAAGGTAATGCCGAAATTTTACTCAACGCGTTGGTGAATGCGGGCGTTTCTCCGGAGGAAATTGTTGAGTGCGAGCAGTGGCCGTATATTGATTTTTCCGTTTATTTCCGTTCGCTTAAAAAGGCGCAGGTTCTCAAGAAGAAAATGCGCGCCTTGCGCTTGCGGGGTATTCCGACCCGCTTGAAAATACTGCATAAGAATGATTGGCAAACGAAATGGCAGGAGGATTTCAAACCGTTTTGTCTAACGCGTCGTTTTAGCGTCATTCCTGTTCGCTTCAAGGGAAAACGCCGATTTCCAGGAAGGATCAGCCTTTTTTTGGATACGGAGCTTGCCTTCGGTTCGGGATTACATGCCACAACGCGCTTTATGGCGGGATTTGCCGAGCGCTGCGCTGGGCGATATCGGAGTTTTTTGGACATCGGGACGGGAACGGGCATTTTGGCGATGATCGCATTCAAATGCGGGGCGCAAGATGTTGCCGCGATCGATCTGTGCCGCGATGCAGTTGGGGTTGCCAAGAAAAATTTCATTCGAAACAAATGTTCGTCCATTGATATCCGCGTGGCGGACGCCAATAAATACCGGACATCAAAAAAATATGATTTTGTGGCAGCGAACCTGATCACCCAAGACTTATTGGGTTTGGGGAAAAAAATCGTCCAGCTGGTCCGGCCGGGAAAGTTTTTGGCGGTCTCCGGCATTTCCTATAACAGTTACGACCGGTTCCGCCAGGATTTTGCAAAATATCCATTGCGCTGTTTAAAAATTGAAAAGAGCGAGGGATGGGCCGCTCTTCTTTATAAAAAGATCGGATCAAGATGACGCCGCAACATTTTTTTTCGGACAAAGAAAACGCGCTTTGCCAGAAGATGCTTCGGTTGAAGATTCTTGAAAAAGATATCCAAGAGTCTTTTATCCGCTCTTCGGGCCCCGGCGGGCAGAATGTCAACAAGGTTTCGACATGCGTTGTATTATTGCACCGGCCGACCAAAATCCAGGTCCGGTCGCAGCGCGAGCGGTCTCAGGCGTTGAACCGTTATCATGCCCGGTGCCTTCTAGTAGCCAAAATCGAGGAGAGGCGACGAAAAGAACGGGAAGACGCGATCTTTGAAAGGGAGAAAAAGCGGCGGCAAGAACGCCAATGCCCAAAAACGATCCGGGAAAAGATCCTGGAATTAAAAAAGAAGCGGTCTCGGAGGAAACAGGAACGCCAGAGGATTCGTCCTCATAAATTGAATGATCTGATGTGATATTTTAGGAGAAAACCATGACGACGAAAAGACATAAACAAACCGGCGGAATGATCGACGTCAGCGAAAAAAGAGTCACGACACGCATTGCGCGCGCGTCGTCGACGATCCAACTGCCCCCCAAAGCCTTCAAAGCTCTAATGGAGGGCCGGTCGCCCAAAGGGGATGTCTGGGCAACGGCCAAGATTGCGGCGATCATGGCTGCAAAATTGACCCCGGATCTTATCCCGATGTGCCATCCGTTGGCGCTTACCAGTGTTACCGTCACGTTTTCGGTTGATAAAAGCCGAAAACGTGTCGTGACAATTTCGGAGGTGATCTGTCGCGGGCGCACGGGCGTTGAAATGGAAGCGCTGACCGCAGCATCGGTCGCTTCATTGACAATTTATGACATGATGAAATGGGCCGACAAAGGGTGCGTAATCCTTGACACGAAGCTTCTGCTCAAAAGCGGAGGGGAAAGTGGCGACTATAATGCCTAAACGCCGCTGGTGGGCCCGCGCTGGTCTTGTTCTTTTGATCTCCGCGGCGCTGTTCGGCTGTTTTCCTCCTGGCGTTTCGCGTTTTGAGAAATACAGCGAGGTTCGGCAATTAATGGGCACAATGGTCCAGTTAGATGTTTGCCGGGATGGGCTGGCTCAACAGAAAATCGATGAGGCGTATCGCGATGTCTGGGCAAGTTTGGAACAGGTCTCTTGGCGGATGAATGTTTTTGATGATCGCAGCGATGCGGCGAAGATTAATAATTCAAATCTTCAACCGGTTTTCGTCGGAGCCGATACATATCACGTCATTAAGAAAGCAATTCAGTTTTCGCAGGCCACCGGGGGAGCCTTTGACGTTACGGTTTGGCCGTTAATTGAGTTTTGGCGGCAAAACGAAGCTAGAAACATTTTTCCGTCCCCCGAAGCTGTCCATGCGGCTCTTGCCGGAATCGGTTCCCAAAATATCCGAATGCTCGATGACGGACGGATTCAGCTGCTCCGCAACGACACGAAAATTGATCTGGGGGGCATCGCCGCCGGCTACGCTGCGGATGAAGCGGCGCGTATTTTTCGTGGCCATGGGATCCTAAATTTTTTCATTGATGCCGGCGGAGATATCTATGCCGGCGGTCTGAATTGTTCCGGCCAGCCGTGGCGCGTCGGGATACGCGATCCGCGCGATGCCTCTAAGCTGATCGATGTCGTTGCGCTCACGGACTTTGCCGTGACAACGTCCGGGGATTACGAAAAGTATTATACGATCCGGGGCCAAACATGGTCGCATATCATCAATCCGGTCACGGGGTATCCGCAGAGAGGGGTGGTCAGCGCAACGGTCATCGCGCCTACGACGATGGAGGCCGACGTTTTGGCGACCGCATTGTGCGTGATGGGCGAACGGGCCGGAACGGCCCATATCGATCGGTTGGATGGAAGGTACGCGAGTATCATTTTCAGCGCAGGGAAGCGTCAGACGATTACGAAATTGGAAAGCCAAGAATATAAGAATTTTCGATACAAAAAATAATCCTTTGGTATAATATCTCGACAAATCTATTTATTGACCCGTTAATCGGAGTTTTTCTTTGGAACGGTCCGCGCACGAAACAGCCCCATTTCAATATAAAGATTTCATCTCGACAATCGAAGGGTTCGAGGATCGGTATCGATCCGATATCGATCCGCACCATTATTTCGGCTTCCCCTTGGAGACGGCTCTGGCGGTTGAGCGCTCGCTGCTTTCCCCGAACGATAAAAGCGTCGCGTATTTTTCGATGGAGTTCGGTATCGCGCCGAGCATCTACAACTCTTTCCGGCTGACACGGCCCATGTCGGCGAAGAACCAATTCTATACGCACGAAGTATTTTCAAATTACTGGCTCTGCGATTATCTGTTCAAGGTCCATACCGACCGGCTGTTGGACATCCCGATCTATGGCGGGGGGCTTGGCGTTTTGGCTGGCGACGCGATCAAAAGTTCGGCGGATCTCGGGTATTCCGTTGTCGGGATCGGGATTTTGTGGAATAAAGGGTATTTCAAACAGAATTTCTGGTACAAGCACGGGCAGGTCCCCGAGGAGTTGACGTGGGATCCGTCGACCTACCCCGGCCTGATTCCCCTAAAAAACATTGTCACGATCGAAACCAAAGAAGGCTTTGTCCATTTGCGGCTGTGGAAATATTATGTGTACAGCTATGATCTCAAGCGGGCCTGCCCGATCATTTTGTTGGATTCCAATCTCCCGCAAAATCAGCCGGCATTCCAGAAGCTGACCGATCAGCTGTACCGCAGCGACGATGTCTGGTGGAAAATTTATCAGCGGATGATTTTGGGGATCGGAGGCGCGAAAGCTCTCGAGAGCCTTGGGTATTCGATCGATCGCTATCATCTGAACGAAGGGCATGCGGCTTTTGCGCTTGTTGAAAAGTATGTCCATGCCCCGGATAAGAATCTTTTCAAAGCACAGCAGGATGCCTTTGCGTACACGTGCCATACGCCGGTTGCGGCGGGGCATGACCGATTCTCGATTTATGATATTACGCGCATTTTGAAGGATGAATATGTCTATGCCGCGTGCGTTCTCGGGAAAGAATCGGAATATTCCGACCAGATCAATTTGACCTATATGTGTTTGAACTGCTGCGAGAAGGTGAACGCTGTCGCGCTCAAGCACGGCGAGATCACCCGGTTGCAGTTCCCGCATTTCGCGTCAAAGATCCAATCGATCACCAATGGTGTTCATATGCATACATGGCTCTCGGATTCCTTCCGGGATCTGTTTGATAAGTATGCTTCGACGCTGGGCGATTGGCGGATGCAGCCGGAAAACTTAAAGCGCGTTCTGGATCTCAAAAGCTCCCTGCCATTCCGGGAAGACATTTTCGAGGCGCATCAGGAAAACAAGCGGGGGCTTGTTGAGGTGCTCAAGCGCTGGGGCCTCAAAGATGACGTTTTGACGATCGGATGGGCCCGGCGGATCGCCGGATACAAAAGGCCCGCGTTGATCTTTCACGATGTGAAGCGCTTAGTCAGGATTGCGCATGAAATTGGCCCGTTGCAAATCGTGCTGGCCGGGAAAGCCCATCCGAATGACGATATTGGCGCGGCCCATGTTGAGGAGATCCTCGATCACATCGACCAATTGAACGAGCACAGGAAGGTTATTAAGGTCCTGATTCTGGAAAATTATGATACCTATTTCGGGAAGCTTTTGACGAGCTCTGTCGATATTTGGCTCAACAATCCGTTGCCGCCGTTCGAAGCATCGGGCACCAGCGGCATGAAAGCTATTTTAAACGGGGTTATTCAGGTGACGACATTGGACGGATGGGTCGTGGAAGCGGCCGAGGATGATATCGGATGGATCTTCGGCTATCATCACAAAGGATCCGACATAGGCCATGAAATGAATTTGCGGCTCAGAGAAGACTCGTCGGCGCTTTATGATGTGCTGGATGTTGCGGCAAAGCTCTATTATCGGACAAACCACCAGGGATTTGTGGATCTTCAAAGCCCCTGGATCGATAAAATGATCCATTGCGTCGGGCGCAGCGCCTTTTTCAACACGCAGCGCATGATGCAGGAATACAACGAAAAAATGTGGAACCTCTAGCTCGGGCAGGACGGCATGCGGCAATATCTCGATCTTGTAAGATACATTCTTGAGAACGGCGAAAAAAAAGAAGACCGGACCGGAACGGGAACAATCTCGGTGTTCGGATATCAATCGAAATATGACCTCCGCGAAGGTTTTCCCTTGCTCACGACAAAAAAAGTCCTGTTTAGCGCGGTCGTCCATGAATTGCTTTGGTTTTTGCGGGGATCAACGAATATCAATGACGGGCTCAAGGAATTCACACCTATCTGGAACGCTTGGGCGGACGCGAACGGGGAGCTCGGCCCGATTTACGGCTACCAATGGCGCAAGTGGGAAAAATTTGTCAAGGATGGAGATACTGGCCGTTACCGTAAGGAGCATGTTGATCAAATCCGGGGCGCCATTGATTTGATCAAGAATAATCCCGCTTCACGAAGGATTATCGTCAGCGCCTGGAATGCCGCTGATGTTGACAGGATGGCCTTGCCGCCCTGCCACGCTTTTTTTCAGTTTTATGTCATTGGCGGGCGATTGGATTGCCAGCTTTACCAGCGATCGGCTGATATTGCTCTGGGGGTGCCGTTTAATATCGCTAGTTATGCTCTGTTGTTGGCCATGATGGCCCAGGAGTGCAATTTGACCCCGGGGATTTTTGTGCATACGCTGGGGGATGCCCATATATATTTAAATCATGTTCAAGGGCTGCAGGAACAGCTGAAAAGAACGCCCAAGCTCTTACCGCAAATACGTATTGCCAAAAAACCTGTTCTTGATATACAATTCGACGATATCGAGCTGCTGAATTATGAACATGACGCTTTTATTAAATTTCCAATTGCGGTTTAGCCTATGATTCCGATCAATATTATTGTTGCTATCGATGCCCAGAGGGGAATTGGAAAGAACGGATCTCTGCCGTGGGAGCTTGCGGGAGATATCAAGCATTTCCGGGAAACGACATCAAAGCCGCGCTCTCCCAAAAAACGAAATGTTGTTGTCATGGGGCGCAAAACATGGGATTCCATCCCCCAAGAATATCGTCCTCTTGCCAACCGCATGAATATTGTATTGACAAGGAATCGGCGGCTATCTTTGCCGGAAGGAGTCCTTAAAGCGGAAAATTTCGACAAAGTTCTGCAGATGGCGAAAAGCGAACAGCTAAAAAATGTTATTGAGACGATTTTTGTGATCGGGGGCCAACAAATTTACGAAGAAGCTATCAAATGTCCTGAATGCGAGAAGCTCTATGTTACGCATATTCATAAGGATTTTGAATGCGATACGTTTTTCCCTCCGTTTCAAGATGCTTTCCAATCGACCGCAGTATCCGATCCGGTTAATGAAAGCGGCATAGCGTATCATTTTGAGGAATACGCCCGAAAAAACAAGTGATCAATTTATCGGCGTAGAATTTTTTCTTCCTCCATTTTTATCTTTCTTGCGCAAATTTTCATTTAGTGCTACAATCCAATAGATTGAGAGAAGGGCATTTACGGCAAAATTGTCATAATATATCAAAAATCTGGCAGCGTTTTCATTATTTTCTAGAATGCGTAAACCCTTGTTCTAGAACAGTTTATGAGATAAAGAAATAAAGGTTTTTTCATTTTTTTGTTAATTTTCGCTTTTTGAGGAAGAATACGTTATACTTATGGCATACTAGCACAGTCGGCTTTATGAGTCCAAAAGTGTCATTGTGGATGAATGATCTGTCTGACATACGATGCTAAAAGCTGCCAAGAACAAAAAGCAAATACTTCTGGTCGATGGTGACTGCTCGACCACCGATACGCTGACCTTGCTCTTTGAAACGCGCGGGTACGGCGTGACCGTTGCACATTCCGGATCCGAAGCCCTCAAATTAGCCCACAATAATCTTGATCTCATTCTGCTCGATATTGTGCTCCCAGACCAGATAGGTTTTAATATCTGCCGTAAGCTTAAAGAAAGCAAAGAAACCAGGGACGTCTCCATCATCATTCTCAGCGGGAAATTGTTGACCCAAGATGTCGTTGAAGGCCTTTATTTAGGCGCGGATGATTACTTGGCCAAGCCTTTTGAATACGAAGAGCTGGTAGCCCGCATGGAAGCGGTCATGCGCCGGGGGAAACTTACGAGTTATGAAAAAGATTCTTCAAAGTATGAGCAACGGATCATTATTGAGCTTCGGAAAATTGTTGACGAAAAGCTGATTGATCCCTATTTTCAGCCGATATTCCTTTTAAATCCCCTCAAGCTATATGGTTTTGAGAGCCTTAGCCGACCGAATACGTTAAGCACATTAAGCGCTCCTGAGCTGCTTTTTAAAGCGGCTATCCAGTATGGGTTTTATCAAGATATGGAATTTCTTGCTTGGGAGAAAGCCCTGAAGTATGTATCCATGCATATCGATAGCAAGAAGCTGTTTTTGAATTGCAATCCCTATCTGGTTGAGGGGCCGAAGTTTATGCTGATCAAATCCCTTTTTGAGAAACATAATATTGATGTCCGGAATGTTTTTCTCGAAATCACGGAGCGCTCCGCCATCCCGAACTTCCGGGCGTTTTACAAGCATCTACAGGCGTACCGGGATTATGGGTTCAAATTTGCCGTTGATGATGTTGGCGGAGGGTATGCCAGCCTTGAATCTATTGTTGAAACGAGGCCGGAGGTCGTCAAGATCGACCGCCATATTGTCAGCCGGCTTGAAAACGACCCGTTTCGGCGAAGTATTGTAAAATTTATCGTTTCTTTCTGCCGGGAGCACGGTATTTTCTCGATTGCCGAAGGCATTGAAACTCTCAGAGACCTTGAAATTGTCCGCGAACTTGGCGTTGATGCCGGGCAAGGGTACTACTTCCAAAAGCCATCTCCCCATATTCTTCCTGAAGCAGAGATCATCAGCAACATGAAAGCTGCCTGAAAGCCTGCCGCCTTTCTTCATTCAATTTCTCCGAAAAAATCCTTTTGCATTTAACAGTAAAATGTATATAATGAGTCCCTAAATGCGAAACTGTAAGAGTCTCTAATACTAAGAGAAATCTAAATATATTATGGTTACGCTCTTTACGCTTTTTTTAAGCATTGTTTTTGCATCTGCGCTTTGCTCAATGTCTGAAGCCGCGCTACTTAGCCTTCCGCTTATGCGGGCCCGTATCCTCAATGAGGAGAAGCGGCCCAATTCCAAAGATCTCCTGTTTATCAAAGAAAATATTACGGATACCATTGCGGCGATTGTCCTCATGAATAATGCGATCAATATTGTCGGATCGATTTTTATCGGTCAGCAAGTTGTTCTTCGTTTCGGCAATCAATGGTTGGGGATTGCTTCTACCGTGATTACGTTCACCATCATTATTGTTTCGGAAATGATCCCGAAAATGATCGGAGAGCGTTACAAGATCAATCTATCGTTGTTTTTTGCAAAGCCGATTCGCTGGCTGGTTTGGCTTTTACGCCCTCTGGTTTTTTTGCTTCTGGCTATCACGAAACCGTTTGTTCGGGCTCCCAAAATTCCCCGTGCGACGGAAGATGAGATTCGCATGATGCTGAAATTGGGCCGCGCCGAGGGAACAGTCGAAATGGATGAGGAAGTTTTATGCAATCGCGTATTTAAGCTGAACGATGTCCGCGCCGCTCAGATCATGAGGCCCATGGAGCAGATTTGCGCCTTACCAGCGGATAAAACCTTGGCGGAGGCCAAGGACGATATCATCAATTTCCGCTTCAGTCGCATCGCGGTTTATGATAAAGATCCGCTGGATATTGTTGGGACCGTGCAGCACCGGCTTCTTTTAAGCGAATTGGCGAAAGACAATTATCAAGCCAAAATCCGGGATTTTATGACAAAACCCATTTTTGTGGATTCAATGACGAAAGCGGATGCGCTTCTTGAGAAATTTCAGCTCTATCATCAGCATTTATTCATTGTGCAAGACGCGAGAGGGAAGGATATCGGGCTGGTGACGATGGAAGATGTTCTCGAGGAGCTGTTTGGAGAGATTTATGATGAGAAGGATGCCGTGAAGCAAAGAGCAGGATAGGGATGTGGCAGTTTAACCGAGGTCATGAGATGGATTTTACCGTTAGATTTTTGCAAACATATTGGATGTATTGTCAGGAACTGTGGCTGGTCTTGGCTGTCGGCTTTCTCATCAGCGGTTTTTTTTATACGTTCGTTCCGGAGAATCTGATCGAGCGGCATCTGGGAGAGAAAGGACTTAAGCCGATCCTGATCTCTTCATTTTTCGGGGCGTTGCTGCCGGTATGTTGCATTGGATCCTTGCCGATCGCGGTAACGCTTCGCCGCAAAGGGGCCGCGCTAGGGGCAGTTTTAGCCTTTTTAGTGGCTACGCCGGCCACATCGGTTTCCGCGCTTATTGTTTGCTGGAAGCTCCTGGGATTAACGTTTACGGTTTTCATTTTTTTTGCTATTATCATCATGTCCATTGTGCTTGGAATGATCATAAACAGCATGAAATGGGATGCTGTCTCCACGCAGGAAAGTCAAGGGCGGGATTCATGCTGCTGTCATGCGAAAGAGGTTCTGACAATCTGGCAAAAACTCCGCAACGCCCTCTTTTATGCGTTTGTCACGCTGCCTAAAGAGATTGGCGTTGAAATTCTTGTCGGGATTGCCGTGGCAAGCTTTATTACGGTCTTTGAGCCCATCCAGCATGTGATTCGGGATTATTTAGTCGGGGCTGTCGGATATCTTTTTGTCCTTATTGTCGGTCTGATGACCTATGTTTGCTCAACCGCGAGCGTTCCGATGGCCGACGCTTTTCTGAAGAGCGGAATGACCCACGGACAAGCGTTATGTTATCTTCTTGTGGGCCCGATTACGAGTTACGGCACGATGCTGGTGATCCGCAAAGATTTCGGTCGGCGGATCCTTATTGTATACTTGAGCGTTATTTCCATCTTATCTCTGATGTTCGGAGTTGTTTATGATGTCTTTTTTTAATCCGTTAAAGTGAGGGGCGCCATGAAAACGGCTGTGAAAACCGGGAAAAAAACCGTTAGAAAAGTTCGAAAAACGAATGTGGTTGTCATTCCAGGATATTTTACCCCCAAGGATATTTTTCTATTTCAGAGCGCGGCGCATGACCGAGTTCAGGAGAAACTAGGAAGTCACGTTGTCGTACACGATGGTGTGGCGGGGACGTATTTCGCTGTTTGGGCGCCATCAGCGGAAAAAGTTTCTGTCATCGGAAATTTTAATGCCTGGGACCGGGAGAGCCATCAGCTTCATCCGCGTGAAGACCATTCTGGGATTTGGGAAGGGTTCATTACCGGTATCGGGCACGGAACGGTCTATAAATATTTTATCCGGTCAAAGTATAAC
>JAKQAH010000085.1 GCA_029568545.1 Candidatus Omnitrophota bacterium | reverse complement strand
TTAGGATTGAAAGAAGGAGGTCGCGGATATGCGAAAAAAATATTTTTGGATCATTTTGATGTTGGTATGCAGTTGTCTTTATTTCGTATCGGCCCGAATATGTTTTTCACAGGAGGCGAATATGTCGATGACCATTACATCCGATGCGTTTGTGCACGAAGGCGAGATCCCTTCAAAATACACTTGCCAGGGAGAGGATATCGCTCCGGCTCTTACCTGGGAAGGCGTGCCGGAAAATGCGGTCAGCCTGGTCCTGATTGTTGATGATCCAGACGCGCCCGACCCCAAAGCGCCCCAAAGGATTTGGGTCCATTGGGTTGTTTACAATATTCCGCCGGCAACGGTTGGATTTCCTGAAGGGGCTGTATCAGCGGATCTCCCGGATGGCGCTGAGAGCGGCATCAATGATTTTCAAAGAAAAGATTATGGCGGCCCCTGTCCGCCGATCGGCCGGCATCGTTATTTTCACAAGCTTTATGCGTTGGATACGATGCTTGGCGGATTAAAGAATCCGACGAAAAAAGATCTTGAGGAGGCCATGAAAGGGCATATTCTTGCCCAAGCGGTTCTGATGGGAACATATGAAAAATCCGACAAGGGAGGGAGAAATGACCGAAGAAAATAAAAAGGAAAAATGCAAATGTTGTTTAGGCCTCGGGATCATTATTCTGATTCTAGGCATTGTTTTTGGCGTAACGGGCAGCGGCGGTTTTGGCGTATTGCATGCGTTCGCCATCGCTGTTGGGGCAGTTCTGATCGCCTGGGGAATGAAAAAAACATCTGCGTGCAAATGCTGCGCCAAATGATTGAGTGGCCATAAGATTTTATGTTGCAACTTATCAAAAAAGATAGAAACACAAAAGCAAGGGCCGGAAAGCTGCGGACGGCGCACGGCGAGATCGATTCGCCGTTTTTCATGCCGGTCGGCACCAATGCGACGGTCAAGACGCTTTCGTTCGAGGACCTTCTTGAGTTCGATACCCAGATCGTCCTGTCGAATACGTATCATCTCTTTTTGCGCCCCGGCTTGGACGTGATCGGGGAGGCGGGGGGGCTGCATGAATTCATGAGCTGGAACGGGCCGATCTTGACCGACAGCGGCGGGTATCAGGTGTTTAGTTTAGCCAAATTGCGGAAGCTCACGGACGGCGGCGTTCAATTCCAGTCGCATTATGACGGTTCGCTTCAGTTTTTCACGCCGGAGAAAGTTGTCGATATCCAGAACGTTCTCGGCTCGGATATCATGATGCCGTTGGATGAATGTGCGCCGTATCCCTGCAGCCGCGAGCAGGCAGAAGAATCGGTAAAGCGCACGGCTTTGTGGGCCAAGCAGTCCCGGGAATATTTCCTCAAGACGCAAAAGAAAAAAGAACGGCAATACCAATTCGGCATTGTGCAGGGCGCGACCTTCAAAGATTTGCGCGAACGCTCAGCGCAGCAGATCCTTGAGGTCGGATTTGATGGTTATGCGATCGGCGGCGTCAGCGTTGGAGAGCCGGTGCCGATCATGTTCGAAACCCTGGATTGGGTGCTGCCGTTTTTGCCGGAGGACCAGCCGCGCTATCTGATGGGGATCGGCTTGCCGGACCAGATCGTCAAAGCGGTGGGCGAAGGGGTCGATATGTTCGACACGTGCATCCCGACGCGCTACGGCCGTCACGGGTCCGCATTTACGCGCAAAGGGCGGATCGTCGTGCGCAATGCGGCCTACATCAAAGATTTCGGACCGATTGATGAGGCCTGTGATTGCCGCGTTTGTAAAAAATATACACGCAGCTATATTCGCCATTTGCTTAATAGCGGCGAGATCCTGGGGCTGGCATTGATCACCTACCATAATGTCTATTTTTATGTTAACCTAATGCGGCAGATTCGCGATGCGATCGCGAACGACCGGTATTGGGAATTCCAGAAAGAGTTTCTTGAAATGTTCCGCTCTGAGCTTGAGCCCAGTACGGTTTAGGAGGCAACACGTGAGGATCGATGTCATTACAATTTTTCCCGAGATGTTCGCGCCGATTTTGAACGAATCGATTGTCAAGCGCGCCCAGGCAAAAAAGAAAGTGTCGATTCATGTTCATGATCTGCGCGATTATACGGACGATAAGCATCGGAAGGTTGATGACCGTCCGTTTGGAGGAGGCCCGGGAATGGTCATGGGGCCTCAGCCCATTTATGATGCGGTCAAAAAGATTAAAGGGCGGCGCAAGGCCGGAGTGATCCTGTTGTGTCCAACCGGAACGCCGCTCACACAAGCGGCAGCAAAAAAATACGCTAAAAGCCAGGACTTGATCCTGATTTGTGGCCATTATGAAGGAGTCGATGCCCGGCTTCACGACCTGGTCATTGACGAGCGGTTATCGATTGGCGATTATGTGCTTACGGGCGGCGAACTCCCGGCGATGGTCCTGATCGATTGCATTACGCGCTTGTTGCCGGGGGTTTTAGGAAAAGCCGAATCCTTGACTGATGAGTCTTTTGAGAACGATTTATTGGATTATCCGCAATTTACACGTCCTGCAAATTTTCGTGGCAAAAAAATTCCGGATGTGCTATTATCTGGCAACCATGACGCCATTCATAAGTGGCGGAAGGAGCAGTCCTATCGGAGGACGAAGAAAGATCGTCCTGATCTATTAAAAAAACATAATCGTTCATAACGTCAAGGAGTAAGCATCATGGCCACCAATATTGGGGAAAAAATAAGACAGATTGACAGCAAATACCTGCGCAAGGACCTTCCTGATTTTCAAGTCGGCGATACCGTTAAAATGAAAGTTAGAGTGCAAGAGGCCGATAAAGTCCGTTTGCATCCGTTCGAAGGAACGATCATTCGTAAAACCGGCCGGGGGCTGAAAAGCACATTTACCGTCCGGAAGATTTCTTTCGGAGAAGGGGTCGAAAGAATGTTTCCGTTGCATTCGCCGGTTATCGAAAGCATGAAAGTCACCAGCAAGGGAGTGGCGCATCGCGCTAAACTTTATTATCTGCGCGACCGCATGGGTAAAGAAGCGAGCGTTAAAAAGACCCAAGTCGCCGCCTAAAATCACGAACATTCAGTGAATGCTGACTATGAAAACGAAATCCGACGCCAGGGCTTCCCTCTGATCATTGGCGTGGATGAAGCCGGCCGCGGCCCTCTGGCCGGTCCCGTCGTTGCCTCCGCGGTAGCTTTAAAAAACGATCATTTCCAGTCCTACATCAATGATTCCAAAGTCCTTTCCGAGAAACAGCGTGAGTGCGCGTTCAATGAAATTTACGACCGGGCTTATGTCGGGGTCGGGATCGTCAGCGAAGCCGTGATCGACCGCGGGAATATTCTGGAAGCCACATTCTTGGCGATGGCAAACGCCATCGAGAATGTTGTGGCGCAATATGCGGCGGAAGACGACCGTAAAAAATCAAAACAAAGGGTTTGCCTTCTTATCGACGGAAACCGCTTCAAGTCAGATTTGCCCTATGCCTATCGCACGGTTGTGCGCGGTGACAGCAAAGTGCTCTCGATTGCGTGCGCGTCGATCATTGCCAAGGTGATACGGGACCGCATCCTGAGTGTTTACGATTCGATTTATCCTCAATACGGGTTTAAGCAGCATAAAGGTTATCCCACGCTTCGGCATAAACGCGCCATTCATGATCACGGGCTTTCGTTAATCCACCGGCGAAGTTACAAATATTCCTCATGATCAATCGCAAGATCAAGTTAGGCCAAGCTGGCGAGCAAGAGGCCGTCACGTTTTTAGAGCGCCAAGGTTACCGGATCCTGGAACGGAATTTCCGTAATCCTTTGGGCGAAATCGATATTATCGCTAAAGAGGGCGATACGATTTGTTTTATCGAAGTCAAAACGCGCTCGAGCCAAGCATTCGGTTCGCCATTTGAATCGGTAACACCAGCCAAGCAACGCAAGATTATCCATGTGGCCTTGAGTTATCTTAAAAGCAAAGGTCGAGAAGAATCCAAAGCGCGCTTTGACGTTATTGCTGTTTGCTTGGAACAGGAAGGCCCCGGGCGCATTGAGATGATCAAAAACGCCTTCGAAACAGATTGATATTGCCGTCGAAATTCCCCTGTAAAAACCGCAGGTAGTTATTGAAAATGCAAATCGTTTAAGTTATGATGAATCCCAGAGAGTCAAGATGATACTGCGTGCTTCCCTTTGGTCGGTGATCCTGCGATTTTCATGAAAAAATTCAAAAGTCACACGTTGAGTGAATATCTCGATGTCTTGTCGAGAAGAACGCCTATTCCGGGAGGAGGGTCTGCGGCTGCGTTAGTGGCTGCGACTGGCGCTGCGCTTGTTTCGATGGTTGCGGATTATTCCAGGAACAGGACGCGTTCTAAAGGCGTTGAGAAAAAGATCCGTTCCGTTCGCCGCCGAAGCGAGCGAATTCGCAAACGTCTGCTGGACCTTGTCGATTTGGATGCCCAAGGCTATTTGAAGGTCGTTAAGGCGCGCGGCGCGTCAACAGCCGTTAAGAAAAAAGCGATGAGGGAGGCCGCGAAAGCGCCGAGGGAAGTTTGCCAGTTATGCTATCAGGCCATACAGCTGGTGCCTTATTTGGTCAAAAACGGCAATCCTTACCTGATCAGCGATATCAAAGTGGCGGCGGAAATGCTTTTTGCCGGCTTTAACGCCGCCCATATCAATGTGGAGATCAATTCGTGAGCGCGAAGATCTTGGATGGGAAGTCCTTGGCCCAGAATTTAAGAAATCATCTTAAGGATGAAGTCGCGGCTTTGAAAGAAGAGACGGGCCTTGTACCGCATCTTGTGAACGTGATGGTGGGAAATAATCATAGCGCCTGCGCCTACGCCAAAGCCCAGGAGAAAGCCGCGGAGGTCATTGGCATCCAATATGAGCTGCAAACCCTTCCCGAAGATGTTCCTTTCAACGATCTTTGCGATTGCGTTCAGCGCTTGAGCGAAGATGAGACCGTGAATGGGATCATGATCCACAAGCCGGTGCCGGCCCATATTGAATATAGCAGCGTGGCTCAATATGTTGACACCGGAAAAGACCTGGAAGGGATCAATGTCACGAATATCGGCAAAATGCTCCTTGGCGAGACCAAGATCATTCCCTGCACGCCGGCGGCGGTGATGGAACATATCAAATCGACCGGGGTGGATCTTTACGGAAAAGAAGCGGTTATTGTGGGGCATAGCGTGATCGTCGGCAAGCCCTTGAGCTTGCTTTTGCTCGAACAGTTCGCGACGGTCACGGTGTGCCACGTTGCGACCAGCGAAGCCGGGCGATTGGAAGAGCATGTCCGCCGGGCGGATATCCTGGTGGTCGCCGTTGGGAAACCATCGGTGATCAAAGGCGACTGGATCAAGGACGGCGCGATCGTTATTGACGTCGGGATCAATCAGATCCAGGATAAGATCGTCGGCGATGTCGAATTTAATGCGGCCAAAAAGAAGGCGGCTTTCATAACCCCGGTTCCCGGAGGGGTCGGGCCAGTGACGGCCGTTATGCTCATGCGCAACGGTATTGAGGCGTTTAAAGCGCAACTCAGGAAGAAAGGTCAGCTGTAACGATGAAAATTGTGATTTTAGGGAATTCCCCGGCAGGGGTGAAAATTATCGAGGAGATCCGCCAGCATGATTCTTCGAGCGAGATTACGATGATCGCGTTTGACGGGCATTATCCGAACATGCGGGATCGGTATGCCGCATTTATTGGCAAAGAAATATCGCCCGAAAAGGTTTTTTACCGCGCGAGGAATTTTTATGAGCAGAATAAGGTCAATCTTGTTTTTGATAAGAAAATATCTCGGATCAATGTGAAGCGTCAGAGGATCTTTACGGAAGATAAGGAGCAGATCGATTATGATATTTTGGTCGTGACCGATACTCCTGAAAACCGGTTCCCGGACATTAAAGGGGCCACGAAAGAATATATCTTCGGCTACAAAAAGCTCAAGGATATTGATGGCATGGTCAATGCCCTGCCGGTTGCCAAAACGGTTGTCATGCAATCGGATAGTTTTTCGGGGCTGGAGGCAGCGGCCGCATTCATCAAACGGGAAAAAGAGGTTATTCTTGTTTGCCCCGGGGAAAATTTTCTGGCCAGATATTTTGACGCTGCCGCCATGGCTTGGTTGCGGGCCAGGCTTGAGGAAAAGGGTTTGCGCATCATGGCAGGGAATCCGATCTCCGAAATATTGGGCGATAAAGACGCGAAGGCCGTGCGGCTAAGTTCGGGAAAAGTTTTTGGGGCGGAAATCATTCTTTTTGCGGAAACGGATGAGGACCTTAGGCTGTTTTCCGATTCGGGCTTATCCCTAGGCCGGAAGATTGGAACAGACCAGAATTTTAAAGCGATCGGAACTGATAATCTTTTTGTTGTTGACCAAGCGTCGGGCTGGACGGATGACGCGGATCCGATAACGTTGCTGGAAGTTCTTGAAGAGCAAGGGCGGAAAGTTGCAGGGGCCATTTGCGGGAATGAGAAGGAGTTTGTTTTGCCGTTATGTGCGCGGAGCTTAACCGTTGGAGACATGACGGTTTCGATTCTCGGTCAAGCGCAGGCGAAAGACGGCGTTGTCGTGAGGCAAACTTTTATTCCGGAAACAGGTCAATATAAGAGGTTTTGTGTCGAGAATGGGGTTGTGATCGGTGCTGTTTTAGTTAACAATGAAAACGAAAAGCCGGAAATTCTACGGAAGATTGCCGAAAAAACTCTTTTTCAATGGAACGACGAAGCTGGCCAAGGCGTTGTGGAGACCGATGGTACGACTTGTTGCGGCGCAGAATCTTCCACGGGAAATGTTTCCACAGAACTCGTTGATAAGTAAAGAGTTGTGATGTAGTATAAAATAAGTTAGTATTTAAAATTTTCTTGCTAAAATCACGATAATATATTATGCTTAACATCGTAAAAAGTTCGAACATCGCGTCTCGCGTTATTGTTGCTCTTCTTTTTTTCATTTCA
>JAKQAH010000196.1 GCA_029568545.1 Candidatus Omnitrophota bacterium | reverse complement strand
CAGACGGAGATCAACGACTATCTGCGCCTTTTGTTTGCCCGCATCGGCACGCCCTTTTGCCATCAATGCGGAAAAAGGATCGACCGCCAATCAACAGAAGAAATCATTGGTCAAATTTTAAAATATGCGCCGGACACGCCGGTCCTGATCCTTGCCCCGCTCATCCGCGGGAGAAAAGGCGAATACCGCCATATCCCCGCCCAGATCGCAAAAGCCGGGTTCGCCCGATTCCGCGCCGACGGCAAAATCTACACGACCGGGGAGCCTTTTAAGCTTGATAAGTTCAAGATCCATCATATTGAAGTTGTCGTCGACCGGTTGACCGTCAGGCCGGGAATCAAAAAACGCCTTACGGATTCGATCGAAACCGCTTTGCGCACCGGCAACGGCATCGTCATCGTCGCGCCCCAAGCCAAAGAAGAACATTCCAAGAATCCGCCCCCGGCAGACCAGGTCTTCAGCGAAAACTATGCCTGCGTCGATTGCGGCATCAATATCCTTGAGATCGAGCCGCGCACATTTTCCTTTAATTCTCCCTACGGCGCTTGCCCGCAATGCAACGGCTTGGGAACAAAAATGGAGATTGATCCGCAGATCCTTATCCCCGACCCGGCCAAACCGTGGATCAATGCCGTTGCCCCGGCCACAAAAGGACGAAGGGGATACCTGATGTACTACCGCGCGGTCATGCGCGAATTGGCGGACCTCTTGGAAATCGATGACCATCAGCCCTTCCAAAGCCTGAGCGAAAAAACAAAGAAAACTATTCTTTACGGCTGCGAAGATCAAATCTGGGGAAAACCGTACGAAGGCGCGATAAATTATCTCGAGCGCATGTTCAACGAAACCGACAATGACTGGCTCAAAGACGAAATTTCCCGTTACATGTCCATTTCGCCCTGTCCGGCCTGCAACGGATCGCGGCTCAAGAAAGAATCTTTAAGCATCAAGATCGCCGATCATAACCTTGCCCAAATCACATCTCTTTCCATTACGGAAGCCAAGCGTTTTTTTACGGAGCTCAAGCTTTCGAAAGACCAGAAAACCATCAGCGAGCCGATCCTCAAGGAAATTATACGGCGGCTGGATTTCTGCATCAATGTCGGGCTCGAATATCTGACATTAGACCGGCGCAGTTCATCGCTCTCCGGAGGAGAAGCGGAGCGGATCCGCCTGGCCACCCAGGTCGGCTCCGGGCTTGTCGGCGTCATTTATATCTTGGACGAGCCAAGCATCGGCCTCCATCAAAAAGATAATGAGCGGCTCCTGGCGACGTTGCATGCCCTGAGAGACTTAGGGAACACCTTGATCGTCGTCGAGCATGATGAAGAAACGATCCGCCGTTCGGACTACATCATCGATATCGGCCCGGGGGCCGGCGAACAAGGGGGCGAGGTGATCTATGCCGGAACCATCCCGGGATTGCTAAAATGCAAAAAATCCGCCACCGGGCAATATCTGAGCGGAAATTTAAAGATTCCGACGCCTTCTGCGCGCCGACCGGCCCGAAAGGATAAGCAGCTGAGGATCCTCGGCGCCCAAGAGCATAACCTCAAAAACATTGACGTAACGGTCCCCTTGGGAACGTTCACTTGCGTCACAGGCGTTTCCGGTTCCGGGAAATCGACCTTGGTCGACGAGATCCTTTACAAAGCCCTGGCCCAGAGAATATATCATTCAAAAGAAAGACCGGGGCGCCATAAAAACATCATCGGAGCCGAGCAGATCGATAAGATCATTGAGGTCGATCAATCGCCGATCGGGCGCACCCCGCGGTCCAATCCCGCAACTTACACGGGCCTGTTCGGACACATCCGGGATATCTTCAGCCGTCTTCCCGAATCAAAAATGCGCGGATACAAACCGGGGCGTTTCAGTTTCAACGTCAAGGGCGGGCGGTGCGAAGCCTGCCGCGGCGACGGCATCAAAAAAATCGAGATGCATTTCTTGCCGGACGTTTATGTGGAATGCGAGGTCTGCAAGGGAAAGCGATTCACCGAGCAAACATTAGGCGTCTATTTTAAAGATAAAAATATCGCGGATGTGCTGGGCCTTTCCGTTCTTGAAGCTTTATCCCTTTTTGAAAACATCCCAAAAGCCAAAAAGATCCTGAAGACTTTGGACGACGTCGGGCTCGGCTATATCAAGCTCGGGCAATCCGCCACAACGCTTTCGGGCGGGGAGGCGCAACGCGTCAAATTGGCCAGCGAACTCTGCAAGACTTCGACCGGCAAAACTTTTTATATTCTGGATGAGCCGACCACCGGCCTTCATTTTGCCGACGTTGAAAAGCTCCTTCAAGTCCTCCAGCAGCTTGTGGATAAAGGGAATACCGTTTTAGTGATTGAACACAACCTGGAAGTGATCAAAAATGCCGATTATATCATCGACCTGGGTCCGGACGGAGGCGATAAGGGAGGAGAGATCGTCTTTATGGGCCCTCCCGAGGAACTCATTAAATCCAGGGCCTCGCATACAGGCCGATATCTCAAAAAAACACTTCAACATCCGCCGCCTGCTTTATTGCAATGAAAACCAAACCTGATATAATGTGTTCCATGTCTAAAATAAAGTTTCCGGTCATTATATGCACTTTCGTCCTATTGTTCTCCAGCGCGCAATTTCCCGCCCTTCATACCTGTTATGCGCAATCTCAGAACAATGAAAATGAGCTTTTTCTGGTCGCCCAAAAAGCGTTTGAGGATGGATTCTACGACGTGGCAATGCGCTACATCAATCAACTGTTCGAACAATATCCCCAAACAAGCAAGCACATCCAGGCCAAACTCCTTTTGGGCCAATGCTATTTTTTCAAAAGCCAGTATCTCAAGGCCTATGACACCTTCCAGGGCCTTCTTCAACATTCCGAGTTCAAAGACGCAACTTTGTTCTGGCTGGGCGAAACCTATCTGAAAGGTTCAGACCATAAACAGGCCGAGAAGCAATACCGTCAGCTGATCGAGCTTTACCCGGATTCCATTTATGCGCCGCAGTCATATTACTCCCTGGGGTGGAGCCAATTTGAGCAAGGCGAGTTTGAGAAAGCAAAGGGGCCGTTCCTGAAATTGATGCGCCAGTTTCCCTCTCACGAGCTCAGAGAGGACGCTTCCTTTAAGATTGCCGAATGCGAATACAACCTTCGCGCCTATGAAAACGCCATTCAATATTTCAAGAACTACATCCTTAACTTTCCGAAATCCCGGCGGCATCCCGAAGCATATTTTTATATCGCCGAGGCTTATTATTATCTCGAGGATTTCCTAACCGCTGTCACCTATTACGCCAAGACCGCTGAGATCGCGTATGACAACAAGCTGATCCTGCTCGCAAAAGTCAGCCTCGGCTGGAGCTATTTAAAACTGGAGAAATTCGCCCTGGCCAAACAAAATTTCGACGAGGCTTATTCGTTCGCCCTGGAAAAAGGGATCCTTTCGGACGATGTTTTTTTAGGCCAGGCAACGTTCTACGCCGAGACCGGGGAACAGGAAAAAGCCCTGGAAGCCTATCAGCAGCTGATCGCAAAATTCCCCGACAGCGAAAGGGTCGTTGATGCTTATTTGGGATTAGCCAACACATATTATCAGACCAAACAATATCAAGAAGCCATCGGGGCTTACCAGACGATCCTGGAGCGTTCCGCCCAAAGCCCGATTAATCCAGAAATCCAGGAAAAAACATATTTCGGTCTCGCATGGGCGCATCTGAAAGCCGGAGATATCGACTCTGCCGTCAAGAATTTCGAAACAGTTAAAAATAAGACTGAAAGCCGAACCGTCAAGATCAGCGCCATGACGCAGATCGGAGACGCTTACCAGGATGTCGGGAAATTCACAAAGGCGGTCGAGGTCTATGATCATATCCTGAAAAACTTTCCCGACAGCCCGTATACCGACTATGTCCAATACCGGCAAGGCATTGCCTTGCTAAAGATGGAAAAGATCGAAGCGGCCACATTGTCCTTCCAAAGCCTTAAGGCCAATTTTCCGACAAGCAAATACATCAATGATACGAATTATTACCTGGCCGTCGCCTATTTCAAGAAGGAAGAGTGGGCCGTTGCCGCGGAGTACATTAATGATTTCATCGAAGGCCTGCCGAGAGCCAACGAGTTCCTGGCTGAAGCGCATTACATTTTAGGCCTATCAAACTTTAATCTTAAAAAATACCAGGACGCCTGGAAAACATTCCAAACCATCCTCACGGACTACCCGCAAGACTTGGCCTTGGTCAGAAATGCGGAATTTTATATTGCGAAATGCGATTACAAAACAGGCCACGTTCCAGAAGCGATCAAAAAATTCCAGGCATTAACGGCAAAATACCCGAAATCAAAGGTCGCTCAGGAAGCCCTGATGTGGCTCGCAGATCATTATCTCGAGGCCTCAGATTTCGACAATGCCATTTCCTATTACAATCAATTCATTGCCGAATTCCCCGGAAGCGACGAGATTGATCTGATCTATTACGAGCTTGGCCGCGCCTATCAGGCAAAAACGCAATTTGACCAGGCGGTCAATGCCTTTAAGCTTGTCAGCGAGCAGAAAAACCCCGAAGTCCATGCGAAGGCCAAATTGGCCCTTGCGGACATCTTTTCGCGGGACCTCGACCCGGACTCAACCGTTGAAACATATCAAAAGATCGTCGACACATCGCCCAAATTCAAACGTGACGCTTACGTGAAGATCGCCGAAGTCCACAAAAAAACCGGCAACTATACGCAGGCCATTGCAGCCTATCAAAACGCGCTCGCCTCCGACGCAACGTCCAGCGAGCGCACCAACGCCGAGCTCCAGTTCCTGATCGCGGACGCGCACCAACTTTCGAATCAAAGCGATCAGGCCGTTGAAGAATATTTAAAAATATCCTACCTGTACCCCGATGACGCGTCCTGGACCATCAAGGCCTATTTGCGCATGGCCCGCATCTTCGAGGACAATGAACAATGGGATGAAGCCAAGATCGCTTATGAGAAGACCTTAAAATTCGAGACGGATGAAGCGAAATTCGCCCAGGAGCGCCTCGACTGGATCCGTGAGCACATCACCCAGCGCTAGGGAACGCCAGATTTTGATGGAGAAACATTTTACAAACAACGATAAATGACGGTATAATCACTTGCCGAACAAACGACATTCTTAAAAGTCACGTTTTAACCTAGGAGGTTCCAATGAGTGGCGGTATTTGGGAAATGAATCTGTGGTCACTGATCAAGCTGGGAGGGCCTATTATGGTCCCGATCATCTTTTGTTCTGTTTTTGCCCTCGGGATCGTCATCGAAAAGCTCATGTATTTTTCCTATATCAAGACAAATGTTCTCAACCTCAAGCGACGGGTCTTTGATCACATCAAAAACAACAGGATCAAAGAATCGATCGAGCTGTGCAATATGAACAATTCTCCCGTCGCAAAAATATTAAAAGCCGGGATCCTGAAATTCGGCGCTTCGCGGGAAGACATCAAGGAAAGCATGGAGGACGTCAGCCTCTTTGAGATCCCCAAAATCGAAAGCCGCCTGAGCGCGCTGGCCACGATCGCCCATATCAGCCCGCTGCTTGGCCTTTTGGGGACCGTAACGGGAATGACCGCCTCGTTTCACATGATCCAGGTCCGGGCGGCTTCCATGAACCCGATCACCCCCGGCGATCTCGCCGGTGGTATTGGAGAAGCGCTGATCACGACCGTGGCCGGCCTTATGGTCGCGATCCCGACATTTGTTGCCTACAATTATTTTGTCCATCGCACCAATCATGTTGTCCTGGAAATGGAGCGCGTGGCTACGGAGCTGGTCAACTTCATCTGCCAAATCACCGAAACCCAATCCAAGGAAACTTACAAGTGAAGTTCAGACGGAACACAAAACTAGAACATGGCCTTGCCCAGATCGACATCGCGCCCCTGATCGACGCCATCTTTCTTCTGTTGATCTTTTTTATGCTGACATCGTCATTCACTTTTCAATCGGGGATCAATGTCAAGCTGCCCAAAGCCGTCACCAGCGATATCATCAAAGAAGAAAATTTTATCGTGACCATCACAAGCGAAAACGTCACTTATCTCAATGGAACGGTCATCACCTTGAAAGAGCTGAAAGAGCGGCTGAGCGAACCCGGCAATCAAAACCGGCCGTTACTCATTAAAGCCGACCGACGGGCATCGGTCGGGCGCATCGTTGACGTCTGGGACCTTTGCCGCGAACTCGGCATCGAAAAAATCAACATCGCCACCAACCAAGACAAATGATGCTCGCGATAACATGGTACAAACCGTTTCCCGCGGCCCGGGCTTCCATGAACACCAAGTTTCTTACCCTAACATCATTTTTAACCGCTTTACTATTACACTTATTCGTTTTTAATTTCTGCACCGTTGTTTTTCCGGTCTCTCCTGAAGCTTTCAAGCCGAAATTCTCTTTTTTGGGGCCCATCTTAAAACAGAGCGATCTTAAAAACTTTGTGCCCATGCAGGCCGCGTCTGGAACGGCCGTCTTCGATCGGAAGAATTCCGTAAAAAACCACACCGATTCCGTGGCGTATGGCATAACCAACCCCGACAAAAATCCGTTCACTATCGGCGCCATCCGCAAACCCATCACGCCCGAGACCGTTCAATCGGAAGAAAAAACCGTTCTTAAATCAACGTTTGATGCGCCCGCGCACAGCATTCTCAATGAAAAAATTAAAACCGATTCTCGGACACAAGAGTTAAAGATCTATCCCTACCAGCCATTAAAACTCGGAACGCCGAAACATGAAACCCCTAACATCTAAGCGAGTACGGTCGGCTCATATCTATGTTTAAGATCGATTTTTCATCGGCCATTTCATTTTATTTATCTTTTCCGATAGTCCTTGTGTTTGCGTGGTGGTTATTTTATAATTCGCATAGGGATGATGCAGACAATGAAACAGAGCATTTACATCAGTGCCCTTATTGTACTTATGTGTTTTTTAACTATGGCGTGAACAGCGAGCCCTCCGAAGAGCAAGAGAGCAAGAACAAGAAAGAGGGGGCTGTCGTTTTATCGGAGGACAAGAAAACAACCGATCCGTCTGGCCGTTTTTTGCTTTGCCCCCGATGCCAGAGCTACATTAACCTTGACGATATGCAAAATAAAAAGGAGCCTTGAGCCTCCATGCTTAAAAAACTAAGAAATAACGATCACGGCGTTATTTTTGTCACCGTGCTGATCATCATTATGGTCTCCATGGTGCTGGCCGTCAGCGTTCTGAGCTTAAACATTAGCCAGGTCAAAAGCTCGGAAGACGAACTGAAATATATTCAGGCAAAAACGCTCGCCGAAGGGGGACTGGCTCAATTCCTAACAACTCAATGGTCGGGAACAAATGATGTTTCGTTTAGTGAAACTATAGGAAATACGACTTTTACAATCGTCAGTGACCTTTCTGTCGCCGGCACCCCCTTAAGCGGAACCTACAACAGCCTTCCCCTTGATATTGACGTTAACTTCTAGTCTCACACGGCGCCCCTCAAAACAAATACGCTTGTTATGCAACCGTTTTGTTTAAAATACTTTCCAAAGCAATTGACAAAGTAAATCTATTATAGTCTAATTAAATATAGATAAGTTTTCCGGAATACTAATAGTATTTATACGCATAGCCCCGGAAAGGCTGTAGCATGAAAAATCTTTTAGACGTAGACGATTTAGCCAAATATCTCAAACTACAGAAGCAAACCATCTATAATTGGCTCAATCAACGCAAAATTTCGGGAATAAAGATCGGCGGCGTATGGCGTTTTGATAAATATGAGATCGACAAATGGCTGAAATCTCAAGCCATCAAAGCCAAAAAACAGAAATAAACGATTTCGGGAAAGCAATAGATTATGGCTGAAGAAAAACAAGTCGGCGTATTTTGGGGAAATGCGGGCCTCTACCTTGTCTCCAGCGCGGCAAACGCTTCAAAGAAAATCTTTTGTTTCCCTTTTGGAGAAAACGAAAAGATCGCCATTAAAAACGGCCCTTTGAGCACCGCCGGACTTGAACTGGCTTACCGAATGAAAGAGTCCTTCAAAAAGAACCATCTCGGAGACTGCCCCGTCAACGTTGCGTTGCCTACACGAGATATCATTTTTCGTTCCTTTGTGATCCCCTGGATGCAACAGAGCGAAATTAAAAGCGTCGTGGAGTTTGAGGTCAGCAAATACATCCCGTTCTCGCTGGAAAAGCTCGCCTTTGCCTATCATTCCCTAACATTCACCGAGCATACAACGCGGCGCATTCGCATCATTTTTACCGCTATTAAGCGTGACGCCCTGAGCAACTATATACGATTCCTCGAGGATTCTTCGCTGCATATCGTTTCGATGGAGCCGGCCTCATCGAGCCTGATCCGCGCGCTAAGCTCCAAAAACCTCATTCCCAACGACCGAACAATCGCTCTTATCGAATACTACGAAAATACCGGGCGGATCGTCGTGATCGATAGCGAAATCCCCCAATTCGTCCGTGAGTTCCACTTGTCAAGCGCGCCTCCGGCAGACGCGTCGGAAGAAACGCAAGAAAAAAAGCTTGAAACGCCGGTCAAGAAAATAACCGAAGAAATCCGCATTTCTCTCGATTACTTCAACCGGCAAAACAGCCAGTTGCAGGTCAAGGAAGCCCTTTTGCTTGCCGCGTCACAATCCAACGAAATATCTGAGGCGTTAAAACAAACCCTTTCCATACCTATCAACACCATTGAACACGAATCCGTTCTCCCGGACGCTCCCAAAGAAGAATTCGGGTTCCTTAATGCCTTCGGAACCAGCATCATCGATCCTGTCGACCCCGCGCTGTATTTCAATTTTTCGGAAAAAAAGGCAGGGAAAGGGAAGGAAAAGGCACGAGAATCTTTACCCCGAAAGCCTTTTAACTTTAAGTCGTTGGTCAAAACCTCTCTGATCTGCATCCCGTTGATCATCGGCGCCATTATTGTTTCGGGTTTTTTGACCCAGAGGCTGAAAAAAGATATCACAACCATGACCGAACAACTCGGATCTTTCCAGGACACCGAAATTTCTTTTATCGAGGAAAATAAAAATACCATTGAGAAAAAACTGGCTTATTTTAAGAACCTTCGGACCAAAAGCGACGTGGCGCGGCTTCTCCTGCTTTTGCCCGACTTGCTTCCCGAGGGAACGTGGGTCGAAAGCATTAAAATCGCTTACGACGATTCCGCCTCGTTTGACTTTTCTCCCGGAACATCCGCCGAAACAGAAAAGAAAGCGTCCGCGACGCCAGTGGAGCTTCAGATGACTATCGAAGGCTATGTCTACTCGGAAAATCAAAATCAGCAATTCCAGCTTGTCAACCGGCTCTTGAAAAATCTGAAGGCTAACGAAAATTTTACGGGATTTTTCAGCAAAATCGATCTGGAAACGACACGAGCAAAAACTATTGATGACAAATATCCTGTAACTTCCTTTATCGTGATTTGCAAAAACAATGAATCTCAAAGACCTCAATAACATCGACATCAAAGACCTGCAGAATATCGACTGGAACGATATAAAGGACCGGCTGATGAGCCAGCCCCATCTCATCGTTAATATTCTCCTGGCCATCATAACGGTTTTCGTTTTGTTCTCCACCTCAAAAAAGCTCGCCGTCTCCGCGAAGCAGCTTAAAACTGAACAAGCCTCATTGAAAACCAAGCTGGCGGCGCTGGAGCAATTCAACGCCGTCAAAAAAGAGAATAAGGATTTCCTGGAAAAGATGCCCCAAGCGATCACCGATGACCAGCTGATCGAAACGTTCTCGGAGTTCGCCTTTCAGCGCAACGTGCAAATCATATCATTCTCGCCGGCTCAGAAAAAAAGCAACAGCCTGCTGACATTGACAAGCATCGAGCTGAACATCGTCTCTGAAAATTACGAAAACATCATCCTGTTCATCCATGACATCGAAAATTCCCCTTATGCCATTCGTATCGGACAGTGGTCGGGAAAATCAATCAAGCAAGGCGAAATTTCGCAAGGGCAATCCCGAAACGCCAATCGCCCGGACGACGCAGAAGAGGAAACAAAAGAATATATACAGGCAACGGTTAAAATCGAATCGATGGAGCTAAAAAATGTTTAAGCGCCTTTTGATGCTCCTATTCGGACTTATGTTGATCGCGCCCTTGGCGGCCTGCGCCGAGGAGAGCGATCCGACCATTGATCAATTGGAATCCGGCATGATTTCCATCGACAACCCTTTTTTGCCCAAATTGCCGCAGCCGATAAAAAAAGAAGAACTCGCCCTGCCTCCTTCAGATGCTTCGTTAGATTCCGAACTCACGGATGGCAATGGCGACCCAGAAACTGATGGCGAATCCCAGCTCGGCGAAATAATCGAAGCGGTGATCGAAGAGCGTCCGCTTCCCGCCGTCGTCATCAGCGGGATCATCTGGAATAGCGACCGTCCGCAAGCCATCATAGACGGAAGGATCGTTGAAATCGGAGATACCATCTCGGAAATTGAAATCACCAACATTCACAAAACAGGCGTTGAAGGCGTTTTTGACGGACGAGCCGTGATTTTAAAACCATAAAGGAGCTGACATGAATAACCGGACAATCCTTATATTTTCGTTGGCGTTATTGGCCTTTGCAGGGCTTTGGGCTGGGCCCTGTTTTTGCTTTGACCTCGAGACCTACGACGATCTTTTTGATGTGGCCCCTGAAAAAAAGATCTCGATGGACTTCACCAACGCGAAGCTCAATGACGTTCTGAAAATATTTTCCCAGCAATCGGGGCTCAATTTCATCGCGGCGACCGATGTGGCGTCAAAAACCATCAACCTTTACCTGGACCAGGTCCCGGTCGAAGAAGCGCTGGAACGCATCTTATCCGCAAACAATCTCACTTACGAGATTGACCCCGGAAGCAACATTTTTGTGGTCAGCCAGATGAAAACGTCCCCCAAGCAGCTCATGACCCGTGTTTATCCTCTAAAATTCGCCACGGTCCCATCTTCGAAACTCAATACAACGTTATCTTTTGAGGATTCGGGAGGACCGGCAGACAGCGAAAGCGGCATCATCGGGGCCATTAGCGCCGTGCTGACCGAAGACGGGTCGGTCGTCCAAGACCAGAGAACAAACAGCATCATCGTAAGCGATATCCCCAGCCAGTTCCCCTTGATCGAACAAACCGTCGCCCGGCTCGATGTCCGGATACCGCAAATCCTGATCGAAGCCGAAATGCTCGACATATCCAAAAGCACAGCCGATCTGCTCGGAGCGAAATTTGGAGACTCTCCAGTGTCTTTTACCGGGGCCGAGCGCGATACGCTGCTGCCGTTTGATCGGAATAAAGCCATGCAAAATTACGGCAAAACAGGAGGGCAAGGATTTATCTTTGAGGAGCCTGAATACCGGGTCGGGACGCTTTCCTTCCAGGGGCTGTCTGTCACTTTGCAATTCCTCAGGACCCAAAACGATACAAGGAATCTTGCCCGCCCGCGCATCTTAACCTTGAATAACGATACCGCTGAAATCTCCATCACCACCAACGAAGCCATCGGGCTTTCCGCCAATACAACCTCTTCGGAAGGAACATCCACATCCGTTGCCGAAGCCGAGCGTGTTGAAACGGGAGTCTTCCTGAAAGTAACTCCTCAAGCCAACATCCATACGCGAGAAATCACGATGGCGATCGAGCCGCGGGTCGTCCAAGCAAAGGTCGGAGGGACCTTTGGCGGGCAGACATTCAAGGACCCTGAAGCGCGCGGATCGAAATCGACTTTGCGCGTTCGGGACGGCGATACAATCGTCATCGGAGGCTTGCTTCGGACAAATGTTGATGATCTTAAGACGCAAGTTCCTTTCCTGGGGCAAATTCCCGTTCTAGGCGCCGCTTTCCGTCATAAAGACAAAGCGGAATCTCAGAGGGAATTGATCATTTTTATTACGCCGCACATCATCACGGAAGATACGGCGACCACCGCTTCGTCCATCACCAGCAGCATGCGCGAACAAAGCGCTCCTGCTGATAAAACCCGTGAGATTGAAAAAGACTTATCGTACATTGAAGAGCAAAAATTCGACTCGTACCGATAGAAAGCCGATCTAGCATATGAAGCATCTGAAATTAGGCGAAATCCTGATCAAGCAGGGGCTCATCACCGAGAACCAGCTGAATAATGCCATCGAGCACCAGAAAACAGAGAAGGGGCGCATCGGCGAAATCTTGATCAAATTCGGCGTCATCACCGAAGAAAACATGGCCGTCGCTCTCGGTTCTCAGCTGGGCATCCCCTATTACACTTCCGATAACATCGAGCTGATGATGCCTCAAGAGGACCAGGATCTGGAAAAATTGATCCCGGCCGATTTCGCTAAAAAGAATTGCGTTCTTCCGCTGTCCAAGCACCTGAATTCCTTGACGTGCGCCGTTCCCGACCCGCTCGATCTTCTTTTGCTTGACAACCTGCGGCGAATAACCGGGCATGAGATCAATCTTGTCGTCGCCCCGCAGTCTGCCATCAATAAAGCTATCGAGTCTTTTTACTTCAAAGAAGACAGCGGCGGAGAAGAATTAAAGCCGACCATGCTCAGCGATGCGGTGCAGAAATCCTACCAAAAGAAAGAGGAGATCTCAAAAGTCGCGCCGAGAAAAGCCCAGGAAGCAACCGAGCTGAGCTTGGATAAGCTGATCGCCAAGGCCGAAGAGGCGCCGGTCATCAAGCTGGTCGATCTAATCATCCGCCAAGCCATCGACGAGCGCGCCAGCGATATCCATATTGAGCCGTTTGAAAATAAAATTAACTTGCGCTACCGCATCGACGGGCATCTATATTCTTTGCCGCCGCCGGCCCCGCACTTGCATCTTCCGATCGTTTCCCGCATCAAGATCCTCTCCAAAATGGATATTGCCGAGAAGCGCCTTCCGCAAGACGGCGCGATCTCCGCAAAATTGGAAGATCGCACGGTCGATTTGCGCGTTTCGACCATCCCCACGGTCTGGGGAGAGAAGGTGGTCATGCGTATTCTTGATAAAGGCGCCATTCCGCTGGAATTGGCCAGCCTTGGCTTCGATACTAAGCAAGTTGACATCTTGCGGAAATGCCTTTCTCTGCCTTACGGACTTTTTTTTGTGACCGGCCCAACGGGGAGCGGCAAGTCAACAACGCTTTACGCCGCGGTCAATGAAACGGTGGACCCGAGAAAAAACATCCTAACCGTCGAAGAGCCGGTCGAATACAAGATCGAGGGGCTCAATCAGGTTTCCGTCCGCTCCGATATCGGTTTGACGTTTGCGTCGACTCTCCGGGCTTTTTTGCGTCAAGATCCGGACATTATCATGGTGGGAGAGACCCGGGACCTTGAAACCGCCTCTATGTGCGTGCGCGCGGCATTAACGGGGCATTTTGTCTTAAGCACATTGCACACCAATGATGCCTCATCCGCCATCACGCGCCTTGTCGATATAGGGATCCCCGGGTATTTGCTGACCCCCTCATTAGTTGCCATCATGGGCCAGCGTCTGGCGCGCCGCCTTTGCCAAAAATGCAAAGAGCCCTATGAACCGTCGCCGGATCAGCACGGTGGGATCACGTTCAAAAGCGATCTCATTTACCGCGCAAAAGGATGCGAAGAATGCAAAAACACCGGGTATCGAGGGCGCATCGTTGTCGCCGAGGTCTTGGTTGTCGATGATGACATCCGGGCCTTGATTTCCAAGAACGCCAGCGCCGGGGAAATCAAGACTTGCGCCCGCAAAAACGGGATGCTGACGATTTTTGATTCCGGGATTAAAGCCGTTGAAAAAGGATTGACCAGCTTCGACGAGGTTTGCAGTATCAGCGTTGAAAACTAGCGCCAAAAACCCCTAAGGATTTTCTGTGCCGAAATTTTCCTACACCGTAAAAGATAAGACCGGAAAAACGATCAAAGAGACCGTTGAATCGCCAAGCCGCGACGCTCTGGTCGCCAAGCTGCAACAGCAGGACTTTTTCATCGTCAACGTCGAATTTGTCCCTCAAAAAGGGCTCGGAAAAAACCTCCGGCGGAAACCCAAAAAGTTCAAATACAAAAAAATCAAGCTGCAGGATCTCTTGACGTTTTCCCGCCAGCTCGCCACGATGCTGGAATCCGGCGTTCCGTTGATCCGCAGCATCTCCGTCATCCATACCCAGATCCAAAGCGAAAAATTTTCCGAAGTCGTCAACGATGTCCTGAAAAACGTGGAGCAGGGAGGCTCGTTAAGCTCCGCTTTGGCCACGCATCCCCAAGTGTTCAGCCAATTCTGGATCAGCCTCATCGAGGTCGGAGAAGCTTCCGGGACCATCCCGACCACCCTGGATAAACTGGCTTTTTACCTTGAGCAAGAGGCTTCGTTCAAATCGACCGTCATCTCGGGGATCATCTACCCATCGATCCTCTTTGGCGTTGCTGTCGGCGCGATCTCTTTTTTCGCTCTTGTTGTCGGCCCTAAATTTCAAAGCATTTTC
>JAKQAH010000063.1 GCA_029568545.1 Candidatus Omnitrophota bacterium | reverse complement strand
ATCCTTTGGCCGGGATCATTAAACAAGACCGCAAGAAATATTTTGAGGCATTAAAGACGGCGGATAGCGGTGAGTTTGGCCCGCTCGTGAAATTCATCATGCAGGCGGTGATCCGTTCGCTCGATATGTATTTAGATGTCCTTAGTCCTAGGACCGGGAAAAAGGAGCGGTTCGTTCCGCTCGCTGAATTAAGTACGCACTTCCCGTACTCAGCGAAATATTTCAATTTGCTCGTCCGTCAGGGGAAGCTGGAAGCGCATAAGGACGGCCGTAATTGGTGCTCAAGCAAAGCAGCAGTGGAACGCTATCTGGCGGGCCGTAAGCGGAAAAGGTAATGAGGAATGGGGACACCTTGAATCAAGGTGTCCCCATTATTTCCCGATTGCATTCACCGTTGTCATACGATACTATATCGTTTCAGGGACAAATGAGGGAAGAGATCCCATCGTGAAAAAGATCATCATACAGCAACAAAAATGGTTCAGTTATCCGGCGATGTTGGTGGCCGGTATTTTGTATGCTTCGGCGTTCAAATATTTTGTGCTACCGGCCAAAGTGATCCTGACCGGCACAGAAGGGCTCGCCGTCGGTACGTCATATTATTTCAACGATCCGATGTTGTTCGTGATCCTGTACGCGATCTTTCAAGGTATGCTGATCACGTTTGCTTTTTTTAAGATCAGTAAAGGCTTTGCCCTACGATCATTCCTCCTTGTGGCGACCGTGGTCGCATTACTTATTTTCCTTCCTGAACATACTTTCGCGCGGCCTGAGCCCTGGAATGAACGCATGATCCTCGTTATTTTTGGCGGGCTTTTGGCCGGGGTCGCAAAAGCGATCGCCTTGAAATGGAAAGGTTCGACGGCGGATGAAGATATCCTGAGCGCGTTTTTCGCGCAGAAATACCGCAAACCGGTGGGGAACATCGCCGTTTATGCGGCGGTTGTTTCCACGATCTATGGGCTTACGATGATCTATTTGCGTGATCGGCAGATAGAACCTGTTGTCAATACCCTCATGTATACCTCGATCTATATCTTCATGATGGCGGAGACACTGAACAGCCTTTTCAGAAAATACCGCTTATCACAAGTGACTATCTTTACCTCCAATCCGGAAGAGATCAAAACGGTCCTTGGCCGCTTTTCAGACCATCGGACATACACCATTATGACGGGCACCGGGGGCTATTCCAAATCAATGCAGCATATATTCAAGATCATCGTGACACATGACGAACTGCCCGGCCTCATCATGGCGATCGAGTCCGCGGAGAAGAAATGCTTCCTCTATTATCATGACATCGAAGGCC
>JAKQAH010000047.1 GCA_029568545.1 Candidatus Omnitrophota bacterium | reverse complement strand
TGTTGCCGTAAACAGCGCGTCGACCCATGAAAGGCTGCCGTGTGCGCTGGCCCATGGTAATTTCAGCAGCAGCGTACCGATCAGCATGGCGAAGATGAAACTGTGCGCGATCAATGCTTCAGGCTTGTGGTTGAATATGTTCTTGTTCTTTTTCATGGCCGTTCTATCCGTTGATAATGTTAAAGATCCCTTTTCTGATCATCATGACCGCGAAGGCCACGATCAATAATGCCATGATCTTTGAGACCGCGTTCACGCCGGCCTTGCCTACTTTCTTGACAACCGTTTCAGAGAACAGGAAAAGGATCCCTGTAATGATAACGTTCAGGATAACGGAAATGATCGTCGCGGGAACCCCATATTCATCAATAATGATCAAACAGGTGGTCAATACCGCGGGCCCTACGATGAGCGGCGTGCCGATCGGCACTGCCCCCAGTTCATCGGTAGGCTCACGCCGTTTCTTGCCCGGGACCAGCAGGTCCATGACCGCGATGCAAAAGAGCACGACACCGCCCGCGACCATGAAATCACCGATCGTTATCCCCAGCAAACTGAACGTCGCTTTCCCGAGAAAAATAAAGAAGATCGCCACTGATATCGCCGTTATGACCGATTGTATGATGATCTTCCTCTTATGCAACTTATTCACACCCTGCGTCAGGGATATGAAGATCGGCAAGATCGCGATCGGATCGACCGCCACAAAGACCGGCACGAAGGCCAATACTATTTGTTTTAACATGTGTCTTTCTCTCCTAATTGATCATATCGGGGCCGATGATGCCGCCGGAGATGACCATTTTAGTTGCTTCCTCGATCGTCCATTTCGGATCGATCGTTTGTTCTTCCTTGATGACCGCTAGAAATCCTGAGGTCGGGTTAGGTACGGTGGGGATGAAGATCTTGCATAATTTGGTGCCGGTCTTTTTATCAATGACGTTCCCCATGATAAAACCGACCACCCACACGTTCGATGTAAAGAAGTCGATCAACACCGCTTTTTTGATGACCTGTCGGTCATGCAATGAGAACGTATTAGCGACCTGTTTCCCGACTTGATAGGTCGTCTTGATGATCGGGATCCGGTCCAAGATCTTCTCGACGAAAGAGATCAAGCGTTTGCCGACGACATTACTGGCGACCAAGCCGATGAAGTAAAAACACAAGATCAAGAGACATATCCCCAACCCGGGGACACGGAACCCGATATGCTTCCCGATCAGTTCAACAGCGCGTTTATCGATGACATTGTAGATGAACAGGATCGCAAAGATCGATAACGCGACGGGGATCATCGCTAGAATGCCACGAAAAATATTGTTTTTACAATGGTTCAAGAAACCTTTCATTTAACTGCCCTCCCTTTTAGCACTATTGTAATAAAAAATCGTTTTACTCGACATAGAGCAATAAACTTTTTAAATAATCACTTTCCGGATGATAAATATTTACCGGATGATCGTATGCTAGGTGATGACGGCCTACGATCTTCACTTTGCGGCGCGCTTCATGCGCCGCCTGAAAAACAACGGTCTGGAACAATTGCGCATCCACATGGCACGAACATGATGATGTCAACAGTAAAGCACGCGCCGGCATCTTCGTCAGGATCACCCGGTTGATGTCCTTATACCCTCGGCAGGCGCGCACGACATCTTTTTTCTGTTTGGCAAAGGCCGGCGGATCAGCAATGATCAGTTCATAATCAAGCGGTGCCGCGCGAATGAAAGCGAAAACATCATCGCAGGTCGCTGTATGCTTTTCCGGTGCGAAACCGTTTGCTCGGCAATTCTCATGAGCGAGCTTCAGCGCATCGTCGGAGGTATCGACCGAATGGACGGACCGCGCCCCGCCCGCCAGGGCATACACACTGAATCCACCCGTGTAAGAGAACAGATTGAGAACGTTCTTCCCCGAAGCGAGCGTTCGCACCAGCTGTCGCATATGCCG
>JAKQAH010000195.1 GCA_029568545.1 Candidatus Omnitrophota bacterium | reverse complement strand
CATCAACCCGCGCATCCCGGATAGCTGGCGGATCTGCAAGCGCGAACCGCGTGCGCCCGAATCCGCCATGATAAAGACTGGATTGAACGGCTCCATTTGCTTAAAGACAAGGTCTGATATTGTTTCCGTCGTGTGCGTCCAGACGTCAATAACCTTATTCGAGCGCTCGCGCCCAGTAATGATCCCTTTGCGGTATTGATCCTCAACCTTGCTGACCTCCAGGCGGGAATTCTTAATAATATCCGGTTTTTCTTTCGGGATTGTCATGTCATTGATCCCGATGGAAATGCCGGCTAACGTTGCATTGGCAAAACCGAAATCTTTTAGATCATCAAGCAGTTTAACAGTCTTGGCTTGCCCGAAGCGTTTATAGCAATCTGAAATAACAGCACCGATTTTTTTCTTTGTCAGCAGTTCGTTGACAAAACCGAATCCCTCAGGAAGGAGTTCATTGACAAGAACGCGCCCAACGGTTGTTTCAATGACTCCGCCTTTGTTGTCGGGCATTCCGCCTTCGTCTTTTCCCTCATTCTTTAGAGCCTCTTCCTGCGAAATGACTAAAGACGGCTTCTCTTCCCCCCAAACCGGCTGGTCCAAGCGAAGCTTGATGCGCTTGTGAATATTGCGCATGCCGTCATTGTAAGCAATCACAACCTCCTTGATGGAGGCAAAAACCTTGTCTTCTTCCTTATTCGTATCCTCTTCTTTGGTGGCATAGTAAAGCCCCAACACAACGTCCTGAGACGGAGAAATAACCGGACGGCCATCGGCGGGAGAAAACAGGTTATTCACTGACAAAAGTTCCAGACGGCATTCAATCTGAGCTTCGAGAGAAAGAGGAACATGCACGGCCATCTGGTCGCCGTCAAAGTCCGCATTAAACGCTGCGCACACCAAAGGATGCAATTTAATGGCCTTCCCCTCAACAAGAATTGGATAGAAAGCCTGGATACTCAAACGATGCAACGTCGGAGCGCGGTTCAGCATAACAGGATGGTCCTGAATGACCTCATCCAGGATATCCCAGACTTCCGCTTTGGCTTTTTCGACCATGCGCTTAGCGCCTTTGATCGTATGCACAAAACCTTTTTCCCGAAGCTTGCGTATAATAAACGGCTCGAAGAGCTCCAGCGCCATCTTTTTCGGCAACCCGCATTGATGCAATTTCAGGGTGGGGCCAACAACGATAACCGAACGGCCGGAATAGTCGACGCGTTTCCCGAGGAGATTCATGCGGAAACGGCCTTGCTTCCCTTTTAACATGTCGGACAGAGACTTAAGCGGTCGGTTCCCCGAACCTAAAACAGGCCGGCCGTGGCGGCGATTGTCCAGAAGAGCATCCACCGCTTCTTGGAGCATGCGTTTTTCATTACGGCAGATAATCTCGGGCGCCTTGAGATCAATAAGCTTCTTGAGACGGTTATTGCGGTTAATGACGCGCCGATAGAGATCGTTCAAATCTGAAGTTGCAAAACGCCCTCCTTCAAGAGGAACGAGCGGCCTGAGGTCCGGAGGGATGACCGGCAACACTTCCAGCACCATCCACTCCGCTTTGTTTTCTGAGCCCTTGAAATCCTCAACGATCTTTAATGTCTTTGCGATTTTCTTGGCATTGGTTCCCGCGGGATTCGACTTCTCGAGATCTCGGCGCAGTTCTTTGCAAAGCAGATTTAAATCCATGTCGCGCAGAAGATCGCGTATAGCTTCAGCTCCGATCTTGGCTTTGAACGCGCCGCCGTATTTCACCAGCGCATCTTGATATTCATCCTCGGAAAGGAACTGTTTGTGCTTGAAAGGGGCATCGCCCGGATCAATCACAATGTATTCTTCATAGTAGATCAGTTTTTCAAGATCTCGGAGGCCGACTTTCAGCAATGCCGACAGGCGGCTGGGAACCGCCTTGTAGAACCATATATGCGTGACCGGGCAAACCAATTCGATATGCCCCATACGCTCCCGACGGACAGAAGAACGGGTTACCGTAACGCCGCAACGGTCGCAAGTGATCCCCTTGAATTTGATCCCCTTATATTTCCCGCAATTGCATTCCCAATCGCGCACGGGACCAAAAATCTTTTCACAGAAAAGGCCATCCTTTTCCGGTTTCAAGGTCCGATAATTGAGCGTCTCAGCCTTTTTGACAATGCCGGAAGACCATGAGCGAATCACATCGGCTGACGCGATTTGGATCGTTATCCTATCCTGGTTCTTAATATCTTCGGCTTTTTTAATCATTTGACCTTTTCTTGTCTTTTGATTTTTCAGAAAGTTTTTCTTCCGCCTCAGCGCCGGCCCGGACCATCTTGATATCAAGACAAAGCCCCTGAAGCTCCTTTACAAGAACGTTAAAGGATTCCGGCGTTCCCGGCGTCAATTTTTGTTGGCCTTTGACAATCGCCTCATACATACGGCTCCGGCCCGTAACATCGTCGCTCTTGACCCTTAACATTTCCTGAAGCGTATAAGCAGCACCGTAAGCCTCTAAAGCCCAAACTTCCATTTCTCCGAATCTTTGACCCCCAAAATGCGCTTTACCGCCTAACGGCTGTTGAGTAACCAGCGAATACGGCCCGATCGATCTTGCATGGATTTTTTCATCGACCAGATGATTGAGCTTCAGCATATAAATAACGCCAACAGTCACCTTTTGATCGAAAGGCTGGCCGGTATAGCCGTCAAAAAGCACGGCTTTTCCCTCTTCCGGTAGACCGGCTTCGATAAGATTCTGACGGATCTCTTCTTCCATTGCCCCGTTAAATACGGGCGTTTCAACATAAAAGCCAAGAACTTTTGCGGCCCAACCTAAATGCGTTTCCAAAAGCTGGCCGACATTCATACGGGAAGGAACCCCTAGCGGATTTAGAACAATATCGACCGGCGTTCCGTCGGCCAAGAAGGGCATATCGGATTCCGGAAGAATGCGAGACACAATGCCTTTGTTTCCATGACGCCCGGCCATTTTATCGCCTTCGGCAAGCTTGCGTTTGGTAGCCACATAAACAACAACGCGCTTGAGAACGCCCGCAGGAAGCTCATCGCCGCGTTTCACGCGTTCGACCTCCTGCTCTTCTTCTTCCATCAATTCGGCAATTTTATCGTCATAAAAACGGGCCGTTTCTCTCTCTTCCGATTCCTCTTCGAAATCATCAAACTTAATCTTGCTCAATTTCGATTTGTGAATGCCGAGAAGCTTGCCTAACTTCGTATCCCGCTCTTCTTCGGCAAATTCGATTTCCTGCTTATAGAAAGCCCTGATCTTCTCGATCGTATCGCCTTCTTTGGTCTTATCTTCCTTCGTTTTGCGCCCGCGTTCGCTCCGCTGAAAAACCTCCGTGTTCACAATAACGCCTTCAATGCCCGGAGGAAGAGTCAATGACGTGTCACGGATATCTGCGGCTTTTTCACCAAAAATAGCCCGCAACAAACGCTCTTCGGGAGAAAGTTCTTTTTCGCTCTTTGGGGTCACTTTACCGACAAGAATATCCCCCGCTTTCGCTTCCGCCCCGACGCGTACAATACCGTCTTCGTTAAGATTAACGAGAGCTTCTTCACCCACATTGGGAATATCGCGCGTAATCTCTTCGTTACCCAAGCGAGTCTCACGGCATTCCACCTCAAAGCGCTCAATATGAATCGATGTGAAAACATCCTCACGGACGATTTTTTCATTGACTAGGATCGCGTCTTCAAAATTGTATCCTCGCCACGGCATAAACGCGACCAGCACGTTGCGCCCCAAAGCCAGACGGCCATCTCTTGTACCAACGCCATCGGCAATTACCTGACCGGCTTTAATCTTCTCGCCGACTTGGACTAATGGTCTCTGATGAATACAGGTGTTCGCGTTAGTGCGCTGATAATTTTTCAACGGATATTCTTTTTTCCCAATCACAATCTCGCTGGCATCGACCCTTTCGACAACGCCATCTTCTTTGGCGATCACAACAACGCCGGAATCGCAGGCAACTTTTCCTTCCATGCCTGTGCCGACATACGGCACTTCCGGAACCATAAGCGGCACGGCCTGGCGCTGCATATTCGATCCCATCAATGCGCGGTTTGCGTCATCATGTTCGAGAAAAGGGATCAAAGACGCAGCAACAGAAACGATCTGCAACGGAGAAACGTCCATATACCCAATATTTTTCGGGCGGGATCTGGGAAAATCAGTTTTATATCGGCACAGAACATCCGGGCCTTTAAAATTCCCATCTTTATCAATCGCCGAATTTGCCTGCGCAATGTACTCATTCTGATCTAAATCCGCTGTGAGGTATTCAACCTTCCGCGTCACTTTCCCATCAACGACTTTTCTATAAGGAGTTTCAATAAAACCCAAATCATTGACACGCGCACAAGTCGTCAGAGACGCGATCAGACCGATGTTCGGCCCTTCCGGTGTTTCAATAGGACAAACCCGGCCATAATGCGTCGGATGAACGTCGCGCACCTCAAATCCAGCCCGCTCGCGGGAAAGCCCTCCCGGCCCCAGAGCGCTCAGACGTCTCTTATGGGTCATTTCTGATAAAGGATTAACTTGATCCATAAATTGGGACAATTGGCTTCGGGCAAAGAAATCCTGAATTTGATTGGAGAAAAGGCGGGAATTGATCAGATGATGCGCCGTTAAATTCTCAAAAGAGCTCATAACAACCAGACGTTCTTTAATCGAGCGTTCAAGTCGGGCTAAACCAATACGCACCTGGTTCTGCACCAATTCACCGACGGTCTTAATCCTGCGGTTGCCCAAATGGTCAATATCATCCGTTTCTCCCTGACCGTTGCGCAGCTTAATCAAGTAGCGGATCACTTCGACCACGGTGGCAATATCCAATACCCGACTGTCCAAGGGAACCTTCATTCCAAGCTTACGGTTAATGATGTGGCGCCCGACTTTACTGAGATCATAACGCTTCGCCTCGAAAAACAAACGGAAAAAAAGAGCATCCGCCACTTCAATCGTTGCGGGCTCGGTCGGACGCATTTTACGGTAAAAATCTAAAAGGGCTTCTTCCTTATTATGGGTATGGTCTTTTTCGAGGGTTGGTTTCAGCTTTTCAAAATCATCCCCCAGCATCTTTTGGATATCCTCATTGCTGGATAAACCCATAATCCTCAAAATCTGGGTTGCCGGGAAATTTCTTCGACGATCAATATAAGCTAAAAGAACGTCGTTAAGATCGTACTTGATCTCGAACCAAGCTCCACGGGAAGGGATGATCCGTCCGTGATAAAAACTTTTTCCGGTGGGATGCAATTCTTCTTCAAAGGAAACCCCCGGGGGGCGCTGGATCTGGGAAACAACAACGCGTTCATCTCCATTAATGATGAACGTGCCGGTATCCGTCATAAGCGGGAAATCGCCGAAATATACTTCTTGTTCTTTGATATCAACGGGAGTGATTAAGCGCAGTTTCACTTTCAGAGCAGCGGCATAATTCATTCCGCGCCGCTTGCACTCAACGGCAGAATATTTTTCTTTCCCGAGCGTATAGCTCATGTATTCCAGCTTGATCTGCCCGTCATAGCTTTCAAGCGGAAAAACTTCGCGAAAAACTTCTTCTAGCCCTTGATCTTTGCGCTTTTCTGGAGCGGCAAAATGCTGGAGAAAACTCTCATAAGCTACCAATTGAATATCGAGCAAATTAGGTAAAGCGAAATCATCCTTAAACTTACTAAAGTCCTTGATTTTCAGTTTTTCCATAATTGTCCAGATAAATTGGGGGTTACCGAAATTCTTAAGAGCGGATCTCTCTAAAAAAAAGAAACTGCACAGAATCCCCTCTCACCGTTCTTTCCCAGAAACCAAATGCCCTGAGAAATTACTTGAGTACGACTTTAGCACCAGCAGCTTCGAGCTTTTTCTTAAGATCTTCGGCTTCTTCCTTAGAGGCGCTCTCTTTGATGGTTTTCGGCGCAGCTTCAACTAAGTCTTTGGCTTCTTTCAGTCCTAAGCTTGTGGCGGCTCTGACTTCCTTGATGACGGAGATCTTGTTGGCACCCACCTCGGCAAGGACAACATCAAAGGTAGTTTTCTCTTCAGCAGGAGCGGCAGCCCCAACACCACCTGCAGCTCCCGGCATCATCATTGCTCCCATAGCCATAGGAGCAGCGGCCTGAATACCAAACTTATCTTCAAGTCCTTTAACCAGTTCGGAAAGCTCCAAAGCGGTTAATTGCTCGATGGTCTTGACGACCTCTTCTAGTTTTGGAGAAAGCGTTACGCTTTCTTTCTTTTCCACAGCTGTCCCTTCAGACATTTTAATTCCCTCCCTTTTTTTCACTTAACTGTTTCAATATGGATAAAAGCTCTCTCGTTTTTGCATTAAGAGCTCCTGCAAGCCGCGTTAACGGCGACTGGATAACCCCCAAAAGCATAGCCAGCAAGACTTCTCTCGAGGGCAATTCGGATAGTTTTTTAACATCGTCCCGCTGGAGAACTCTGCCCTGCAGAAGCCCTCCTTGAACGATAAGATGCTCGGAATCTTTGACAAAATTAATCAGTATTTTTGAAACTTCGGCGGAATCCGTCCCTCCCCAAATGAGAGCGGTCTGACCAGAGATTTTCTCGGAGAGCCCTTCCTGTTGAATTTCCTTGAGCGCCAAACGGACAACCGAATTTTTTGTGACGCACACCCTGGCGCCTTTTTTCTTGAGATCTTTGCGAAGATCGTTCATCTGCAATCCCGATACACGGGAATAGCTCAAGAGAAACATATTATCGCTTTCGGCAACGCCTTTTTTGACCTGATTGACTAAATTCTCTCGATAGGATTGGCCAACTTTTTTCATAATTGCACCTTCAGCCCGGGGCCCATAGTGGTCGTTATCGATGCGGTCTTAATAAAATTACCTTTGACAGCGGCCGGTTTTGCATGATTGATCGCATCAATAAGATGTCTTGTGTTTTCTAATAGTTTTTCTATCGGGAAAGACCGTTTTCCCACTCCAATGTGAATGCCGGCCTGTTTGTCGGATTTGAACTCGACCTTACCAGCTTTCACTTCTTTGATCGCCTTTTCGATATCGATCGTGACTGTTCCGGCCTTGGGAGTCGGCATAAGCCCTCGGGGCCCTAAAACCTTTCCCAATTTACTAAGATCGCGCATCATGTCCGGGGTCGCCACAACAACATCAAAATCCAAAAAACCTTTGGAAATCTTATCAATCAAATCAACATTTCCGACCAAATCAGCTCCTGCATCCTTCGCTTTTTGTTCTAGTTCGCCCTTGCAAAATGCGATTACCCTCACATTTTTCCCGGTTCCATGAGGAAGAACCACTGTTCCGCGAACGACCTGATCGGAGCTTTTGGAATCAATATTCAGAAAAAGGTGCAGTTCAACGGTTTCATCAAATTTTACTTTCGGGAATTTTTCAATATTCCCGATAGCTTCTTCTAGGGAATATGTTTCCCCTTGTTTGAATAATTTATCCGCTTCCTTCATTCGTTTGCTCATTTTGACCATTACGCCACCACCTCAATTCCCATGCTTCTCGCTGTTCCCTCAATGGTAACAATCGCGCGTTCAAGATCCCCTGTATTTAAATCTTCCATCTTGATCTTGGCGATTTCTTCAACCTGCTTTTTTGTAATCTGGGCGATTTTTTCCTTTCCCGCCATCCCCGATGCCTTCGCTAAATTCGCCGCTTTTTTAATCAAAACAGCGCTGGGCGGAGTTTTAATGATAAAACTAAATGTCTTGTCCTTGTAAACGCTGATGATCGCCGGCAAAACAAGGCCTTCACGCCCCTTGGTTTGCTCATTAAAAGCCTTGCAGAACCCCATAATGTTGACACCATGCTGTCCTAAGGCCGGGCCGACGGGCGGCGCAGGATTCGCCTGCCCTGCAGGTACATAAAGCTTAATTTGTGCAACGACTTCTTTTGCCATAATGCCCCTTATATTTTTTCAACTTGCCAGTATTCTAATTCGACCAGGGTGGAACGCCCGAAAATCGAAACACTGACCTTCAGTTTCCCCCGGTCAGGATAAACTTCCATGACCGAACCGTTAAAATTCGCGAACGGCCCCTGAGAAATACGAATAGATTCACCGATCTCAAAAACAGTTTTCGGCATCGGTTTGGTCTCAGTATCTTCCGTGCGGCTGATGATCGCGGCAACTTCTTCGTCAGAAATGGGCGTTGGTCTTCTCCCCGGGCCGATAAAACCTGTGATCCCGGGAGTCGTCTTCACCAAATACCAACTCTCCTTATTCATCAGCATCTTGATCATGATATAGCCGGGGAAAAACTTCCTTGCCGTTATGCGCTTCTTCCCTCCGCGGACCTCAGAAACTTGCTCGGTAGGAACAACAATCTCACTAACATAATTCTTGAGTTCGGTCGAAGCCATACGGCTTTCGAGACCGGCGCGCGCCTTTTCTTCAGAACCTGTCTGCGTATGAACAACGTACCACTTCATTTCACTCATAACTTTATCCGATAATCACTTGTAATATTTTTGAAAGAGCCAGATCTGTCGCGCTAATGAAAATCTCCAGAAATACCGAACTCAAAATAACGATCCATGTGGCGTCGATCAACTCCTTGCGCGTTGACCAGGACACTTTCTTAAGCTCGACAAACACTTCAGAAAAAAATTTTTGGATTTTCGCTATCATCCGTTTCTCATCCTTACAGACAGGCCTGGTAGGATTCGAACCTACAACACACGGTTTTGGAGACCGTTGCTCTGCCAATTGGAGCTACAGGCCTTCAATCTCCGTTACGTTCATTATTTTTTCATCTCGCGATGAATCACATGTTTTTTGCAAAAGCGGCAATATTTTTTTAATTCTATTTTTTCAGGATGCTTTTTCTTATCCTTCATAGAATTATAATTAATACGCTTACACTCTGAACACTGGAATTGTATCGATTCGCGCATAATGAAGACTCTGGTTAACTAGATATTAATATCTTCTGGTCTCGTCGAGGTTTCCGGCCCGGGGAAAGCCCCCGACCGGAATTGAACCGGTGGCCTCGTCCTTACCAAGGACGTGCTCTACCAACTGAGCTACAGGGGCAGCGCACAATAATTTGTTAAGTATAACCAATAATTTATTTTTGTCAAGCTGTTTTATTGGTTTTATTAGAATGCTAATTTGCTAAGGTTATTGCAGTTATGCGCTGAAAGGCCCCGCTCATCCGAGCTTCAAAAACCGGCGTTTCCCGATCTTCAGAATACCCGGTTTGGGCACCCAGTGCGGATCATTCAGCTTAACCCCCTCATGGCTAATCGCCCCTTGCTGCAACAGCCTCAGGAACTCTCTCGTTGAAGACACAAGATTCATTTCCGCCAGGATTTCCGCCAAATATTTCGTATTTTTACCTAAAATATACTCTTCTACCACTTCGGGCGTCTGCCCTTGGCTGAATGTTTTTTCAAAATTCGCCTTAGCCCTCTTCGCCTCTTTTTCCCCGTAAAACTGCCCGACAATCGCCTCCCCCAATCTCATTTTTGCCTCCTTGGGATGGAGAACCCTGATCTCGTTTAGGTCAAAATCCGTTAAATATTCAAAATATTTATACATAACCGTATCGTTGATTGACATGAGCTTTCCGAAAATCTCATCGGGAGTCTCGCTGACTCCAATATAATTTCCCAAAGATTTGCTCATTTTCTGAACGCCGTCGGTCCCCTCTAAAAGGGGGGTCATTATAACCACTTGGGGCTCCTGGCCATGAGCTTCCTGCATCTGTCGGCCCATCAGAAGATTGAACTTCTGGTCGGACCCGCCAAGCTCGACATCAGCCTTTAAATGAACAGAATCATAGCCCTGCAAAAGCGGATAAATAAATTCCAAAATGCTGATCTCCCGCCCATCTTCATACCGCTTCTTAAAGTCTGCCCGAACCAACATTTGGGCCACGGTCGAATATTTGGCGAGCTGTAAGGCCTCCTGAGCGGAAAGTCTGTCCAGCCAAGCGCTATTAAAAACAATTTTTAATTTTTTAGGATTGGGATCAAGAATTTTAAAGACTTGCCCTTCATAGGTTTTGGCATTGTCTTTTATGGCTTTTGGGCTCAAGACGGGACGCAACTGAGTTTGCCCTGTCGGGTCGCCAATACGGGCTGTAAAATCTCCGATCAGAAAGAAAACCTTGTGGCCGAGATCCTGGAACTGCCGCAACTTCCGCAACAAAACGACATGTCCTAAGTGGATATCCGGAGCCGTGGGATCGAACCCAGCCTTTACACATAAAGGTTTTTTACTTTTTTGACTAGAAAGGAGCTTCTTTTCTAAACCGTCGACATTGATAATCTCTGTCGTGGATCGAGCGATCTGAGCGATAAGCTGTTTGACATCCATAGGAAGAATGATTCCCTTGGGCTGGTTATTACAGAAAGCCCCTTGACTGGCCGTAAAAAAATCCGGAACCCGAAAACTCCTTTAATCTTCTGGAGATAGCATCATCAAAGGTGTTATACAGGTTCCGGATTTGAATATTTCGAAATCAGGGACGAGCACTGACCCCGATCTTCATTTGCTCGACATCAACTTTTATAATCTTGACTTTGAGCTTATCGCCCGGCTTCAAAGCCGCGGCTTGCTCCTTATCGATCTCTGAAGAATAGACCAAAGCTTCAATATCATTTTCAAGTTTCACAAAAACACCGAAATTGGAATTGAGAACGACTTCCGCTTCCAATTCCTTGTCAACCGGATATTTCTCGGCAATTTGCGGCCATGGATTCGGCTGCAGCTGCTTAAAACCCAAATTTATTTTCCGATTTGCCGCATCGACGGCAAGAACAATCACTTCCACTTCCTGGCCTTTTTCGAAAACGTCCTGAGGATGATTGATCTTCCTGGTCCAGGACATATCCGAAATATGGATCATCCCTTCGAGACCGGATTCGAGCTCCACAAAAGCCCCGTAATCCGTGAACCCGCGAACTTTCCCTTTGACCTTGGAATTCACGGTATAATGCTTTTCCACTTCTAACCAAGGATTGTCTTCCAATTGCTTCATGCTTAAGGAAATCCTCTTGGAATCTTTGTCCACATTGATGATCTGAACCTCAATCTCATCGCCCACTTTGAACATTTCCTGCGGATTGACCAACTTCTTCTGCCAGGTGATCTCGGAGGAATGAAGTAGCCCCTCGATGCCCCGTTGGACTTCGACAAAAACCCCATACGGCATGACATTCACGACTTTTCCTTTGGTTTTTGTTCCCGTCGGGTACTTCTCATAGATATCCGTCCACGGATTTTCGCTGATCTGTTTGAGGCCAAGGGAAACTTTCGAATTTTCCCGGTCAAAATCTAGGATCAGGACTTCGACCTTATCGCCGATAGAAACCACTTCGGAAGGATGGTTGATGCGGGTCCAGCTCATATCGGTGATATGCAAAAGACCGTCAACACCGCCTAAATCAATGAAAGCGCCGAAATCTGTGATCCCTTTCACAACACCGACGCGCCTTTGGTTCTTTTGGAGTTCATTCCAAAGCTTATCCCGAACAACTTCACGCTCTTTTTGGACAACCTCTCTGCGGGAAAGAATGATGTTTCTCCGAAGCTTGTTCAGTTTGGCGACCTGAAACGTATACTTTGTTGCCATGATCTCATCAGTCGCAACGCCTCTGAATGCGGAAAGAGACATCGGAAGAAAAGCTTCGATGCCGTATACATCAACGATAAAACCGCCTTTGACCGGTTTAATAACCCTGCCCTCGACATTATCGCCTTCGTTGATCGTATCTCCAAGTTTCATCCATCCCTGGAGCTTTTCTGCTTTTTGGTGAGATAGAACGAGGCGGCCTTCATCATCCTCAATCGATTCGATGAGGATCTCGATCTCGCTGCCGACTTGAAGGTTCTCAACATTGCGGAATTCTTCGATCCCCACAAACCCTTCGGATTTGAAGCCGATATCGACGACGACCTCCTTCTCGTGAACAGCGGCGACTTTTCCTTTAACGATCTCCCCCTCCTTAATATCACGGAACGTTTCGTGATAAAGGGCCGCCATTGAAGCTTGCTTGTCTGTGGTCATAAAAAAATTACCCTCTTTCTTGTGGATTTTCATTCCAGGGCATTGAGTGCCGCCCGGGAAGAATGTATTCTTTCTATATGATTCTATTTAGAAAGTTCTTAAAAATACGTATTGTAACCATTGTAATGGCAAATCTGAGCTGTTAATTATCGCAAAATTCGTCATTTTGTCAATAAAATTATTTAGTCTTAATATGAATATAGAAGCTGTGGGGTGTTTCAGGCAAGAGACTCAATTTCTCTCATAATGGAGGCCACAACGTCAGAATAATCCTGCCCGGCAGGAAACGTCAAAGGCTTGCCAAATATCACAGTTACCCGCCCTCTTTTGGGCATTTTAGTTTTCGGAGGCAAGACATTTTCCGATCCCTTAATGTGGACCGGAACAACTGGAACGCCGCTTTTAACAGCTAAAAATCCGATCCCGGGTTGTATTTTTCGCTCGCGCCCGGAACCTTGCCGTGTCCCTTCCGGAAAAACAACGACAGGCAATCCTTTTTTCAAGCGCCGTAATGTTTCTCGAAGAGCCCGGACATCTGATGCATCCCTTCGTACCGGAAAGGCCTCCACATGATGAAGTAAAAACCGCAAGATTGGATGGCGAAAAAGAGAATCTTTGGCCATGTAACTGATGCGGCGGTTAAAGCAAAGACCGATAAGCAAAGGATCCAGATTGCTTTTATGGTTACTGGCAAGAATAAACCCTCCTTTAGGCGGAAGATCTTCCTTCCCTAATATAGTGCGCGGAGAAAAAATCTGGCCGATAAGCTTGATAATATAATATGCAATCCAGTAAATCATGAGAGATTGTTTATTTCAACAAGGCTTCGCCAACTTTAAGCAATTGCTTGGCTTTTTTCAGGGATTTGGCCTCGGAATAAGCGCGGACAAGCGGTTCGGTCCCCGAAGGGCGAAGCATGAGCCAACTCTCATCTTCGCAAATAAGCTTAACCCCGTCGAAATCCGTCACTTTAATGACCCGTTTGCCCAGCAAGCTTTTAATTGCTTTCATGCGTTGGGGATCAAATTTTCTGCCCTTGAGATCGAGATCAGACCGCTCATAGTAATAGCGGCCGAATTCCTTCTCCATATCATGTAAGAGTTGCTTGATATTTTTCTTTTCATAAACCATCATTTCCAGTAGAAGCAATCCTGCCAGCGTTCCATCACGTTCAGGAATATAATCCTGGACACCGATGCCGCCGGCCTCTTCTCCCCCGGCCACAATACGCTCTGACACCATCAAATCGGAGATATATTTGAAGCCAACAGGCGTTTCATAAAGTTTTAATCCCAGTTTCCGGGCAAGATGATCGATCAGCATCGTCCCGCAAGTCGTTTTCACGACACCGCCACGACGGCCTTGATTCCTCACCAAATGCAAGGTAATCAGGCCCAAGATGCGCTGGGGCGAAATAAATTCGCCGCCCGGCGCAACCGCGGCAATGCGATCCGCATCCCCATCCAGAACTAATCCAAGATCGAATTTTTCATCCTTGACCTTCTTGAGAATGCCTTGCAAATATTCGGGAACCGGCTCAGGTTTGCCACCGTTGAAATGGGGATTGATCTCAGCGCGCATCAAAAACGGACGGATCTTGCCGCCTTTAAGGACTTCTTCCAGCAGGCGTCCGCCGCTGCCATGCATCACATCCTGAACAACTTTGAATTTCGCTCTTTTGATGCGTTTAAGATCGACGTAACTTTTCATAAAGCGCAGATAAGCGACTTTAAAATCGTGCATCTTGATCTTTTTTGCCTTGATCGCCGCATCAAAATCCATCGTTTGTACAGGCGTTGTTTCGAGATACCCCTCGACCTTTTTCGTCACATCCGTCGGAGCCCCTCCGCCCCGGCTCGTTTTGATCTTGATGCCGTTAAACTTCCCCGGATTATGGCTTGCCGTGATCATGATCCCGCAAACCCCTTTGATGTTAACGACCCCGTAGCTCAATGCCGGCGTCGGAATAGGAGCGTCCGAGAAATAAACCTTGAAATTGTTTTTGGCAAAGATGCAGGCAATGATCTGGGCGTATTCCCTTCCCAAAAAACGCGTATCATAGCCTAAAGCGACCCGCTTTTGCCCTTGAATCGGCTTCAAGTCCTTTTTGATCCAATCGCTGATCGCCTGTCCGACGATCGCGACATTCTTGAAGGTGAAATTATCGGAAATAACGCCGCGCCATCCGTCCGTTCCGAACTTGATCTCGTCTTTTGGTCTTATGGTCATAGACTATCCCTTTCTACGATTTTTGCGGTACAAGTTGTTTCTTTCTATATAGGTCATGACATTATCCGGAATCAGGTACTTCACCGTCTTGCCCATCGTAATGCGATTGCGTACGTACGAAGAAGATGTCTGGAGGCCCGGAACGCTGATGGTCTTGACTTTGATGTCCGACTTCTTTTCTTTAAAGCCCGGCCGGTTCACCGAAACAAAGGAAACGATCTTCAAGATATCCCCAATGCGCTTCCATGTATGGAGCGTCGGAAGAAGGTCATTGCCGATAATAAAGTATAATTTTGTTCTCGGAGGAAAATGATCGCGGAAATAACTGACAGTTTCAATCGTGAAGGATTTTCCCGTGCGCTTGATCTCGAAATCCGAAACTTCAAAATGCGGATTGCCCTGAATGGCCAGGCGCACCATGCGATAACGATCTTGGGAGGAAGCCACGTAGTTGCTGACTTTATGAGGAGGGAGATTGGACGGAACGAAAATAACCTTGTCTAAACCCAACTTCTCATGGGCCATTTGGGCGATTGTCAAATGCCCAACATGAATCGGATTGAACGTCCCGCCCAAAATGCCGATGCGCTTCATGAACGTATTTGCCCCTTGCCGTAAATTTCGTATTTGTAAGTCGTCAGGCCTTCCAAGGCCATGGGCCCGCGAACATGCAATTTATCCGTGCTGATCCCCACTTCGGCGCCAAAGCCGAACTCAAAACCATCCGTGAATCTCGTTGAAGCATTGACATACAGGCAGGCGGAATCAACAGATTTCAGGAACTGCTCCGCCTCTTTCTTATTGCGCGTCACAATCGCGTCAGAATGCTTCGAGCCGTAAGCATTAATATGCTCGATCGCCTCTTTCAAACTGTTTACGACCCTGACGGACAGGATCTTATCAAGATATTCTTCATACCAATCTTGCGTTGTCGCCGTCTTTATGCTTTTTCCGGCAATACGCCGCGTCTGAGAACATCCTCTTATCTCGACGCCGGCTTTCTGAAAAGCATCGATCATTTTCGGCAAAAACCGTGGCGCGCAAGCCTTGTGGACGAGCATGGTTTCCATCGCATTGCAAACGCCCGGCCTTTGCACTTTCGCGTTAAAACAAATCTTTTGGGCCATTTGCAAATCGGCATCTTCAGCCACGTACGTATGGCAGACCCCTTTATAATGCTTGACCACAGGAATACTCGTATGCCCGGCGATGAAACGGATCAACCCTTCCCCGCCGCGGGGCACAATCATATCGATATACCGATCCTGCCGCAAAAGAACCGCCACCGCCTCCCGATCCGTGGAGGAGACAAATTGCACCGCTTCCTTCGGGATCACCGTTCCCTCCAGAGCCTGACGCAAGATTCTAAAGATAGCCCGGTTCGAATGAATCGCTTCTTTGCCGCCTTTAAGAATAACCGCATTCCCCGACTTAAGACATAACCCGATACAATCGCTGGTCACATTAGGACGGGATTCGTAAATGATCGCCACAACGCCCATCGGCACGCGCACCTTCTTTATCACAAGGCCGTTGGGGCGTTTGATCGTCTCCATCACTTCCCCAACGCAATCTTTGATCTTTTCCGTATCCAAAAGGCATTGGGCCATCCCTTTGATCCGTTTTTTATCCAGCATTAAACGATCCATCAAGGCACTTGAAAGGCCTCGATCTTTCCCGGCCTTAAGATCTTTTTTATTTTCTCTGATCAGTTCATCTGCATGAGAGACCAGGGCCCGAGCCATTTTGCGCAAAACTGCATTTTTGGCAGAAGCCTTCACAAGCCCCATGGCATAAGAAGCCTCTTTTGCTTCCCGGACCATTTGCAGGATTTCTTTCTCTAAACTGCTGTTTCTCACGTTTTTTGATTTCCTCTATCGTTCGCACAAAACCAGGTTGTCGCAGTGAATCATTTCCCTTTGGCCTTTTTTTTCTTGGATCGCCTGCAACATGGTCGTTGAATAATTCGTGATCCCGCGGGCGATCTCTTGGCGGTTTTCATCCTGGACAACGATCACATCATCCTTCTTGAAATGCCCTTCCCAGGAAACAACTCCGGGTAAAAGAAGGCTCCGGCCCCCTTTAAGCAAAGCCTGTTTGGCGCCTTGATCAACGGTCACAAAGCCTTTGGCCTTAGCACCAAATGAGATCCAATGCTTCCGGGCTAGTATCTTTTCTTCATTCTCCATAAAAAGCGTGCCAACCCGCTCTCCTTTGAGAATACGCAATAATACATCCTTGGTCTCTCCACCGGCAATAATACAAGGAATTTTTGCCTGCGTAGCGATCTTAATCGCGTTTAATTTCGCCGACATGCCGCCGCGAGACATGTTCTTTTTCGCAGCCTGATCGTCCGGCCCGATTAAATGTGACGCATCCCCCGATGCAAGCCCCTCCATCTCCCGCGTAATTTCCTTAATCTCCTCGAATATCTTCTTTTCTGTTCCTTTAATATCATAAAAACCTTCCACATCGGAGAGAAGCACCAAGAGGTCTGCCTGCACGAGACTCGCGACGAGAGCCGAAAGCTTATCGTTGTCGCCAAACTTGATCTCATCCGTGGAAATCGTATCGTTCTCATTAACAACAGGGATCACCCCCCAGTCCAGCATCGTGCGAAACGTGTTGCGGGCATTATTATGACGCGAACGGTTGGCAAAATCGTCCCAGGTCAGAAGGACTTGGGCGCATTTTTGTTTGTTCTTCCCGAACAGCTCATTATATTTTCTCATGAGAATCGTCTGGCCGATAGCGGCCAAAGCCTGCAACGATGAAAGCTCGGAAGAGCGCTGCTTTAAATTCAACTCCCCCATCCCCAAAACAATGGCCCCGGAACTGACAAGAACGACATTGATATTTTGACGGCGAATAGCCGAAATCTGGCTCACCAGCGACTGCAAATGGGCCGTGCGCGGTTTCATCTGGTTCGTAGCAATAACGCTGGAACCGACTTTTACGACAACGGTCTTTATTTTTCGTGGGAATTTTCTGAACATAATGTTTTTTTGATCATGGCAATAAGTTCATCAAGCCCATCTTTGCTCAAGGCGGATACCGGAAGGATTTTCTCCGTGCATTCCTTTTGGAATCTTTTGAGATGGGTCTCTGCCGCCGGAATATCCATTTTATTAGCGACAATTATCTTCTGCTTAAATACCAGGGTTTCCCCATAAGCCTCGATTTCGCGGTTGATCGTCTTAAAATCCTCGAGAGGATCGCGCCCTTCGATCGCTGACATATCGATCAAATGAATCAGGATCTTGGTGCGTTCCGCATGCCGCAGAAAACGGTCCCCCAACCCTCTGCCTGTGTGCGCCCCTTCAATGATCCCGGGAAGATCCGCCACGACAAAACTAAAACCCTCTTCATCCTCCACGATCCCTAAAATCGGCTGTTTGGTCGTAAAAGGATAGCTCGCGATCTTGGATTTGACCCGTGATATTTGGGAAATAAGCGTTGATTTTCCGGCATTGGGAAAACCGACAAGGCCGACGTCGGCAACAAGTTTCAGCTCAAAACTGACGGCGCGCCGTTCGCCTTTTCCCGGCGGTTTGGGCATCTTGCAGTGATCGTTGCCGATTCCCCCTTGCCCCCCCTTAGCCACGATCACGGATTGTTGATCTGCGCTGAGATCCTTGATAAGCAAGCCCGATTCTTCATCGCGGACAATCGTCCCGACGGGAACGTGCAGGATAGCATCTTTCCCTGTCTTGCCCGTCTTTCCCTTGCTGCTGGCGTGTCCGCCATTATGGGCCTTATGATGTTGCTTAAACTTAAAATCGAGCAGCGTGCGAATGCTTCGGTCGGCTTGAACAACAACATCTCCGCCTTTGCCGCCGTCGCCGCCATCGGGCCTGGGATAACGCATGAACTTATCCCTGTAAAAACTCTCGCATCCGTGACCGCCGTCGCCGCCCTGAACAAAAATCCTTGCTTCATCAACAAATATCATTACGGATATCCGATTTGAAAGCTATAAAAATGGCTTGTCCTGCCCTTAGGCGGAAATTTTTGTGATGTTAAGCGCGGTGAGCTTTTGACGATAGCCGGTCTTGCGCGCCGAATTCTTGCGGCGTCGGTATTTAAAAGCGATCACCCGGTCGTTGGCATGATGCTCAAGAACTTTTGCGCTCACCTTAACATCCTTGAGGTACGGCTGGCCGACGCGAATGTCCGCCCCCTTGGCAAAAAGCAGGACTTTGTCAAATGTCACTTCCTTGCCAATGTCTTCTGCCGCGCGAAAGATGTCAATCCGGTCGCCTTCGGCAACTTTTATCTGCGTTGAATCCACTTGAATAATAGCGTACACGTTAAGCCTCCTAACTGTTTCTTTTCATACACTCCCCTTTAAGGGATCTTTACTCTGCCGCGGCCATCGCAAAAGGGACATTTCCCGAATGAGATCGATTCGATCGTCTTGCCCGTACGGGCCCGGGTCATTTCGACCAGACCCAACGGAGATATCCGATTGCTCACTTCCGTCTTGGCATGATCGTGGGCCAAGGCCTTCTGCAGAGCGTCCAGCACTTTGCGCTTATGATCGTCTTTGACCATATCGATAAAATCAATGATAATAATGCCCCCCAAGTCCCGCAGGCGCAATTGCCTCGCGATCTCTGGGATTACCTCCATGTTTACCATAAAAGCGGCATCGCCCGGAGAAGCCCGGGTCTTGAACTTGCCGCTATTAACATCCACCACCGTTACTCCTTCCGTCGGATTGATCACAATATACGCCCCCGACCGGCAATACACATTCGTATCATAAATGCTCTGCAGATCCTTGGAGACGTGCTTGGAATCAAACAGCGAAACGTTGCCTTTGTAGAAATGGATCTTGTCCACCATCTCCCGGCCGATCAGCGTCTGCACAAACTTCCGGATCTTCTGGTATTCCTCCTCAGAATCAATGATAAGCTTGTCGACTTTTTCCGTCAGGTAGTCGCGAACGATCTTCCACGTCAGCTCTCCTTCCTCATAAATCAGGGCCGGAGCCTTTTGCTGCTCCGCTTTTTTATAGATCTTCAGCCAAATATGGTAAAGAAATTTCGCATCACGGATCAGCTCCCGCTTCCCCTGCTTGAGAGACGCCGTGCGCACAATGAACCCGCCGGTCTTCGCGAACGTAAAGTTTCTCATAACGTCGCGCAACCGTTGACGCTCTTCGGAATTCTCGATTTTCTTGGAAATGCCCGTCTGGCGGTCGCAGGGCATGTACACAACAAACCGCCCCGGCAAGGTCAGATGCGTGGTAAGACGTGCGCCCTTTTCTCCGAAAGGATCCTTGACGACTTGGACAAGGATTTCTTGCCCGACTTTCAAAGAAATGGGATTGTTTCGATTCCTTCGGCCCCGATGCTGTTTCTTCTGCGGCTCTTCGGCAGGAGTTTCCGCCTCCTCTGATTTTTTATTCCCAAAGATTTTATCGATGAACTTGCGCGGTCCGGAAATATCTTCCTCAACCAACGGATTGACGGCATCCGTTAAATATAAGAACCCGTTGCGCCCTTGTCCGATATTGACAAATGCCGCATTAATGGAAGGCAGAATGGATTCCACCCTTCCCTTGTAGATATTTCCCAGGAGAGATTGATATCGGTCAACCTCAATGTAGAAATCATCGACGCGGTCGTTCTCGATAATGGCGACAAGCCGCTCATTTTTTTGTATTTGAATAAGAATTTCCCTGGACAAAATAACACCTTAAACCTTTCCCCTTTCTCATGAGAGAAAAAATTATTAAGACACCCCTGGCTCCACGCCCAACGGAACGTTTTGCCCTTCAGCGTCTTGCCATTTACGACTTCGGAACTTCCGGAGTAATAATATGCGGAGTCAAAAAGATAATCAAATCCGTCTTGGAAATCGTTTTTTCCGTTTTCCTGAAAATGAGACCGGCTATCGGGATATCCCCTAAGAATGGGACTTTCTTTTTTATGTCCGTCAGCCTGTCCGTAAGCAACCCAGCAATGACCAGCGTATCGCCATCTTTGACCATAACGTTCGTCTTCACTTTTTCGGTCCCGATCACCGGAACGTTAATGCCTTGAAAACTCGTCGTTCCCGAAACTTCTGAAACTTCCGGGCTGATTTCAAGCGTCACAAATCCAGCCACGTTCACATGAGGTGTGACCTCAAAATTAATACCAACATTCTCATAATTGATGCCCGTTGTCTGCAATTCACCCGTCTCCGCATTGGCGCCAAAAGACGGTATCGGGTATTCCGTACCGACAGCGATTCTTGCCGGCCGATTGTCCAGCGTCACAATTCTAGGATTCGATAGAATATTGGTATCTGTGCGCGATTTAAGCAATTCCAAAACAGCCTGAAATTGGGTAAAATTGAGCGTTCCGTAAGTGAAAGTATTTGAATCTTCTTCAACATCCAGGTCTTCTATGGGCCCAGGAGCAAACCGGTTTTCCGTGCTGCCGAGTTTAAACGGATAGGAAATCGGCCTTGCGGATCCCGTCACGGAAGCTTTCGTCATCCAGTCAACACCGAGATTTTCCGTGTCGTCCAGATTCGTTTCCACAATCTTTGTTTCAATCAAAACCTGAGGCGTTGTTGTATCCAACGTTTCAATAACACTTTCGATGGTCTTGAGCCTGCTGCTAATATCAGTGACAATAACCGTATTGGTCCGCTCATCAAAATCAATGGCTCCCCGCTCGGATTTCATCTTGCTGATCGACGCAATAATCTCCGATGCCTTCCCGAAATTCAGGGTAAAGATCTGCGTCTCCAGGGCTTCTTGCTCAGCAAGAAGCGTTGCATTTTCCCGGCGCTGTTTCAATTTCTCGATCGTCGTCACGGAGATAATATTGCCTTTCTTTTCATACGCATAACCGTAGGTCTGCAGAATAACGTCCAACGCTTGTTGCCACGGCACATCATCCAATTTGATGGTCACCATCCCCGTGACTTCCGGCCCCGCAACGATATTCACGCCGCTTTTGAAGGATAAAATCCTGAAAACATTCTGGATGTCCGCATCGCGAAAATCAAAACTGACATTTCCTTCCTGCGTGACGGGAACTTCCGTCGTTGCTGCAGGCGCTGCCGCTTGCTGCGCATAAGCGCAGACAGCCATCATCCCGATGACCAAGCTCATGACAATCGTCTTTTTGAACATTTCATTCCCCCTTTTTTAGTTTAAGTTCAAATTTCTGTTTCCCCTTTTTCAAAATAATCGAATCTTCGGCAATTCCGCCCACAACAAACTGCCCGACAGCATCCCCTGTCTTTAAGATCCGCCCATTGATGATCGCAAAATTTTCGCCCTGGGCACCCGCCATGATGCCTTCCAAAGACAGATCGGTAATCAAAAACTCCGACTCGTAATTCAGAATAGCGCCATTGGCATTAACTAAAGGCCAAAGCGGGTCGCGTTTGCCGCCGTCGTCATAGACAAAAGGCGTTTGCTCCTGCGCCGCAACCGCGCCGGCCATGATCAAAATCAAAGCGAAAGACAGAGCTTTTCTCTTCATATATTATGACTTTGCGTCTTCAAAAATCGTTGCCTTGAACGTCATCTTGATGGAATGGAGCCTCGTATCGTTCGTGACCACGACGGCAAATGTCCCAACCCTTAAAGAAATATCGTTTTGTTCTATCTTGTTCAAAAAACGCCCGAAATCATGATAGCCACTCCGGGCCTCCATATAAATGGGCAAATCAAAATATTTCCGCTGATTATTCTCGGTCAGCAGCTCCTGGCCTAGCATATCGGGCGTAATTTGGTCGATCTTGACTCCCGTTTCGTTGGCAACATTGGCGATATATTCCAAGACAACCGATATTTCTTCTTTCGATTTAATTTTCAGATTAGCCTCAGCAAATTTCTTGCTGGCATTTTCAAGATCCGCCTTATAGGTGTTCAGCTTTTTGATGTCCTCTTTTGCCTTCTTGATATTATCCGAAAGGACCTTGATCTCCGGTCTTATTTTCCGCAATGCGCCCAGCTGCGGGCCCATCAAGAAAAAATAATCTAGGAGAAGAAAAACGAAAAGAACGCCGACAAAAGCATAATAACGGTTGTTCCCTTCAACCTTGGCAAAAATCGACGAGATTTTTTCAGGTATTTTGATGGTCATTTTACCTTCATTGTAATCACAAAATCAGCAATTTCAACAGTTTTAATCTTGCGCCTTTGAATCGATCCAAGCTCCAGGTCCGTGAAATGTTCCGAAAACTTCGGATCCGCTTTCAAATTTGATGTCAAGCGGTGAATGCTGATAATTTCTGTCGTTTCCTTGGGAATAGCGCTTCCTTCAATAAAAAGCATGCCGTCATCCAAAGAGATTTTCTTGAGCCATATCCCGCGCGGCAAACTGTCGCTTAAGATATTCAGCTTTTGCGCCCAGGATAGCGTGGCTTTCCCGGCAATTTCCTCGATCACATTGTACTTCCCCTGGAATATCCGCATTTCGTTGACCACCGAGTCAACATTTTCCTTTCCGGGGCGCATGGCTTCCCATTGGCTTTGAAGGCTTTTATGCTGCGCGAGCTTACCAATGTTGATGAACAACAGCAACACGTGGATAACTCCCAGCAAAACCAGCAATCCTCCGCCGGAACCGATGATGATCTCTAAAGGAATGTTCATCTTTCCGATGAGCTTGCTTTTCGGTTTCTTTCTCAGATGAGGAGGGATAAGATTAATGTTAATCATATTGATAGAGCGCCAATCCCAGAGCAACCCCCAGCTTTAAGGATTTCTTGCCCATCTCCCTGGAAGAAAATTCCGAAGCAGTTTTTAAAGCTGCCACGGGATCCCATTGCTTCACATTGACCTCAAGACTTTTTTCGAAACTTTCGGCAACGCCTTCCAGCATCGAGGCGCCTCCCGTTAAAAGCAATAAATCCGTATCGTGATTTTTTTCGGTTGCAAAATAATCGATCGACAAGCGCAACTCCTGGATTACGTTGGCAACGACGGAATCACACGCCCGGTTAACCTCTTCCAGCCGTTCTCCCGGTTCGCGTTTCAGCTTTTCTGCCTCCTCAAAACTGACCCCCAAGCCGACGCTGATACCTTTCGTAAAGTCCCTGCCTCCGATGAAAATATCCCGGGTAAAGCGGGGCAGTTTATTGACCAGGATCGTCAAACTGCTGACAGATTCTCCCATGTCCAGGAGGGCAAGCGTAAGGTCCTCTTTCCCTTTTTCTGTCGCCTCATCTTCAACGCCAAAAACATTAAGGATATTCGCTAAAGCGACAGGGTTAAGACCGATGAACTCCGCGCCGACCCCGCATTCCTCAAGCAACTTCACCCGACGGTCAACAAGTTCTTTTTTCGCCGCCGCCGCCATGACAGACATCATTTTCTCTTTTTCACGGACATCTAAGATGTAGCAGTCGGTATAAATCTGGTCTTGAGCAAAAGGAAAATATTTATCGGCTTCAATATCAAAAGAGCTTTTCAGGTCTTCCAGAGACATCTTCGGCATATCGATATAGCGGATAAGGGTCCCTTTCCCAAAAACCGAGGTATAAAGAGACTTGCAGGGGGTGGTCAATTCTGCGAGGATCTTTTTGATAGCGGCATTAGCATCACCGTTCTTGATCGGCTCAATCGCCCAACTGACAAGTTCATAATCTTTGTCGGATTTCGCCAGCTCGATGAGCTTGCATTCTCCTGTGCCGATATCCAAACCGACAGCGGAAGTTTTTTGCTCGCTGGGAAGAAATTGCTTTATTGTGCTGAAATACTTTTTCAGCAAAACCTGGATATCCATATGCCTGATAGAGCCGTAATATGCGTATTAGTAAAGGGTTAACAGCTATGTGGGTGTATTTTATGGTATTCGGGGAGGATTATCAAGCATTAATTTGTTATTCATATTAAGAGTAGTATTATAAGATTCCCGCAAAATAAACGCCAAAAAAATGGGGAGCCATTAGGCTCCCCATTTCAAAACACAAAACGATCCAATTAAGATTGGATTATATTTCGTCTAAAATACCACCCGTAGTCATGGTGTACGTTGTGGTTCCTGTAACATTGATGTTTGTAACACCGGCTGTGAACGTGTACCCACCAGTATTCATCGTACAGCTGTACAAGAATCCAGCAATCGTCTGACCACAATAATCCATATTAACATACGGCGGTGTAGCATTTGTCAACGAAGTTATATCACTAGGATACACGCCATTATTGGCGGTTCCATATGTCTCAGCTGCCGTTGACAGGGTCCTGAGCGTGCTTTGGGCTAAAGCATCGTTTGCAGATATTTTAGCTCTGAGCAGGTTCGGGATGGCGATCGCGGCCAACAATGCGATGATGGCGACAACGATCATGATTTCGACCAACGTAAAACCTTTTTGTCCTCTTCTCATGTGTTTGATCCTCCTTTCTTCGTCATTGAGCCGGAAACTGCCTTGGCTTTCCGAAGAAGGAAGAGAGAAAAAACAAGTATAATGCCGTTACCTATTCCCTTCTTCAAAATCCCCAAGCAACTTCCTACCCTTAATTAGCAAGAATTATAACACCCCCTTTCTTTAAATGCAAATGTTTCTAAATATTATTCATAGAGCCAAAAATAAAGACCGCTCCCTTAAAATAAGAGGAGCGGTCTGCTATATCTCACTTTTTGTTCTCATGGCAACTGGCTGTCCTGGATGCTCAGGACCCTTTAGCTTTGTCGGCATATATCAGATATACACCGTACTTGAATCAGAGGATTCAAGTAGTCCCATCCTTACGGATGGTTTACCTTTTTCCTTACATTATCTGTCGCTTAAAGTATAGCATAAACCAACAATATCTGCTAAAGATGACCGGGCAGAGATCTTATATTATTTGTTGTTCACAAATAGTCGGTATACGCGGATCATTTGGCGCGCAATAGGGCATCGGAGCATCAACGCAATGGCAGTCCGGAGAGCACCCAATTCTCATGGTTTCGCAGCCGCTGACCGGATCGCAGCCATACGTTCTGGTGCAGGGGTCACTATCGCTGCAATCGAGAGGCACAGAACTGTCACAGGCCCCTGTAGCAGGATTACAAACCTCTACAGTGCATAAATTATTATCTACATTCAGGCAAGCTATTGGTAGATACACACAACGCCCGCCTACACCTAGCGGACGACAACTATCCAGCGTGCAAAGATTGCCATCGTTACACGTGCTGATGTTTTGACAGCCGAGAACTGCATCGCATGTATCCGTGGTGCAGGACAATCCATCATCACAATTTATCGGCGTGTTAATGCAGCCACCACCTATAGGATTACAGGTGTCTGTCGTGCATCCATCACCGTCATCGCATAGCGCATTGTTCGGCTGATGTTCACACCCTGTCGAACGACAAATATCAGTAGTACAGGCGATCCCGTCATCACAATTGGCCGTTGCGACACAACCTGCGGCCGTACAAGCATCGATCGTACAGGCCAGCCCATCATCGCATGTGGAGTCATGAACACACCCTCTTGTCGCATCGCACATATCGATCGTACAATCCAAGGTGTCAGGTGTACACAAAGCATCATCGGCCACACGCGAACACACGTAGAGATCCTCTTCAAGAACACAGGTATCCACTGTACAGCTTATCCCATCGTTGCATCGCAGATCAACCGGTTCATAAATGCACCCGTCCTCTGTTGCAGGATCCGGAACACACGTGCCCCTGGCACATGGCCCCATCCCTAAACATCTGCGATTATCAGGAGGATAAAAACAGCCGTCCTCCGTACCCCGGGCCGGATCGCATCTGTTAAGAGTGCAATATATATTATCTTCGCAACGCGAATGAACAACCGTGATCCGGCAATCCGTGTACGGATAGCATCTTTCGCTGGTACACATGATGCCATCATCGCACCATTCATCATGCGTGAGAAATCGACAGCCTAAACTCACATCGCACCAATCTTCCCCGTCTTCAGCGCGATTGTACCTCGGCTCAGGCAACGTTGAAGCATCTTCAATTCCTGTGCAAGCCGCCCCATCATTGCACAAAGCATCGTTAGGAATGTGGATACATCCCATATTCGTGAACAAATTAGGATCGCATTCCGTATCCGTGCAGCTTACATTATCATTCGCGCAAACAGTCCGAATACATGTTTCAAATGTGGCTGTCGGCTCTTCCCCTGGCGCACCTCCTTCAACAACCAGGTCGCCGTCCACACACGTGATAACCTGTTGTTCGGAAAAACATTGATTCCAGCACTCCACGGCCGGACGCTGATAATATGTCTTTTTATCTCCATTGAGAATTACTGTTCCGTCAGGCATCGGACAATTCCCGCAATCCTCCGAACAGGTCCTCGCTGTATATTGTGTTGGAGTCCAATCGCCATCAACGCATTGCTGCTGCACAGCAGTAGATGCACAACTGGTACCACATGGCACGGTTGCGGACGGATAAAACGTTCCAACCGTCAAATGAGGGGCTGTTGTTCCATCTGCCAAACTGCAAGGAGCCGGCCCTAAGGGAGCACAGCTTTCATATGTCGCCGTAGGCGACCCTGTCAATTCGCCGTTATCGCAAGTTCTCACAACCTCTTCGCATTCTTCTCCGAACGGCACAGTCGCCGACTCATAAAAGACATCGCTTTCGCCATGGTCAAGATCCCCGCACGTTGCGCAAGCTGGATCCCCCACCTGACACCCGAGCTCCGGATCGCATGTTTCAACTCCGTTGCAAAATATCCCGTCGTTGCATTCCGCATCGCTCGTACAGATGCTGCAATCTGCTGGACAGTTCGTTATTGTTTCGCCCGCTTCACAACAATCATTCCCGCAAACCGTCGGACACCCATTAGGATCATAACAGACTTTCAAAGCCGCGCATTTCGTTCCATCAACAGCCAGATCCAAGGATTCCTCAATTTTCCGCGAAAAAATCCCCTCAGGCCTTGTTATAGCGATTAAAACAACAATAATCCCGGCAAGGACAATAACATATTCGATCATGTTTTGGCCGTTAGAAGAGAGTTTCAACCGGCATTTTTTGATTTTCCGAACCATGATAGGCTTCCACCTTCTCTGTCAAAAACCTTTCGGCCTAAAAAACAAAGGCCGTGCTACCAGCGCCAATGGACGTTTGGCCCAGACGGTAACCCGGCCATCAAGAGCGGGACCCTTGATCCGTGGCTTTGCCCTTGTTCCGACAAGCATCTCAAGCTTGAATTTCCAAGGTCCGGATCGGCAATATCATTTCCCCATCCTCACCGGAGTCCCTGCTTCGCAGCAGGTTTGCCTTTATCACTACAAGTATGCCATATTTACCGCAATGGTTCCATGTATGGGACAAGAAACCATAAAGAGAGCCTCTCCTGCGCATTCAGCTAAAACCCGGGTCTGTGCTGTTCAAGCCTTTTAATTTCTTGGACCAGATCCCTCTGCTCCTTTTGCAGAACTTCTATCTTTTTCTTCGGCGCCTCGTTTTTTTGCTCCAGGAGCTTGAGTTTTTTCCCAACCCGGATTAAATCTTTTTCCGTTTTCCTTATTTCATCAAAAAGCATCTGTTGCCGGGCGTGAAAACCCTCCCCGCTCAAACTGCCTTCCAAAACCCGGATTTCGTCCTTTAATCTCTCGATATCGCGTTGAAAAATATCAATCAATTCGCTGGTTCTTTTCTCGCGGGCCATCAGATCAGCGATCTTTAAGGGCCGTAAAATCTTCCGGTCGCGCTCGAATCCCGATGCTGTTCCGGAAAGCGAATCTTTTTTTCCTAAAAGGAATTCTTTCTCCCGTTGAAGATCATGAATGCTTTTGCGCAGCATCTCATTTTCGAAAGCGAGCCGTTCATTTTTCTGGTTTATTTTTTCAAGGCTTTCCTTCAAACTTGACAAACTGAACTCGAGGATTTTTCCCGTAGGCAAGTGCTGGAGGCGCTCCTCCCCTGCGGCTGCTGCCGGAGACGGCGCGCTCAAACAGCAGCCCAGAGAGAAAAGAAGGAAGAAACCGATCAAGATTCTCATAAGCGATCAGATGATCTGCGTAATATTGATGATCGGCAAGAACAGCGCCACAACAATAAAGCCGATCACGATCCCCAAGACCCCAATGATCAAAGGCTCGATAACGCTGGTGAGCCCTTCCACCGCAGTATCGACCTGATCATCATAGAATTCCGAAATCTTCAAAAGCATCGTTTCCATTTTTCCCGATTTCTCGCCGACGCCGATCATGCGCGTGACCATCGGAGGGAACACGCCGCTTTTGACCAGCGGGGCAGCGAGGCTTTCCCCTTCGCGGACATTGCCCTTGACGTCGCGCACAACCGTCTCCAGGACGCGGTTGCCGATCGTTTTCTCGACGATATCTAAAGATTCCAGAATGGGGACCCCGCTTTGGACAAGCGTCGCCAGCGTACGGCTGAAACGGCTGATAGCAACCTTTCGCAAAAGATCGCCAAAAATAGGCAGCTTCAAGGTCATGCCGTCCAAAACAAGGGCTCCTTTGTCCGTCTTATGCCATTGCCGCATTCCGAAAAAAACCGCGGCCAGCCCGGCAATATAAAAAATCAGCTGATGCCTTAAAGCATTACTGATATTGACAAGGATCTGCGTCATCGCGGGAAGTTCTTGGTCAAAAGAAGAATAAATCTCCGTAAATGTCGGCACAACTTTCACCAGCAGAACGACCGTTATCAGAGTCGCCATGGAGATAACAACGCTCGGGTAAATCAGCGCGGATTTCACCTTGCGCTTCAGCCTCAGCGTTTTTTCCATATAGGTCGCAATGCGGTCCAAGACCACGCTTAAAGCCCCGCCCGTTTCCCCGACCTTGACCATGTTTGTGAACAGGTTGTCAAAAACTTGGGGATGCTTTGAAAAAGCCGCCGAAAGACTCGTTCCATGCTCAATATCTTCCTGGACGGTTCCCAAAACTTTTTTAAACATCGGGTGGGTCACCTGCTCACCCAACGCATCGAGCCCCTGGATAATGGGAATGCCGGCATCAACCATCGTCGCCAACTGCCGGGCAAAGATCACAATCTCCTCCCCTTTGACTTTTTTGCTCTGGAAAGAAGATTTTCTCTCAACAACATCTTTGACTTCGATCACGGAGATGATCGTAAGTTTGCGCTTGCGCAACTCCTCGATCACATTGGCTTTGTTATCCGTCGAAATCTTTCCCGTGACTGTGCGGGATTCCCGATTTTTCGCGATATACTTGAATGTTGGCATAATGGGTACCGTCCGGTTATGTGTTATGGTTGAAGTGATTTTGTGTCATCATCCTCCCGGCGGCGAACCGCCGCCTTCTTGGGATCGCGGGCATAAAAGCATCCTCGGCCTGCCCATTCCTACTCGCTGGTCGTGATCCTTAAAACCTCCTCAAGAGAAGTGATCCCGGCAGCGCTCTTATTGATCGCATCATCCCAAAGCGTGATCATGCCTTTTTCCTTGCGCGCATAATTCTTGATATCGTCGGAGGATTTCCCCTGGATCAGCATATCGCGCATCACATCGTCCACTTCCAGAAGCTCCGTCAACCCGACGCGCCCATGGTAACCCGTCTGATTGCAGGCGTCGCATCCTTTTCCATGATAAAATTTTGCCCCTTTCGGGAGCCTCTCGGACAACCGCTTGCGCAGATCATCGGGAACGCTGATCTCTTCCTTGCATTTGGAGCATATCTTCCGGCAAAGCCGCTGCGCGCTCACAAGGACAAGGCTCGATGCCACCAAAAACGGCTCGACGCCCATATCGACCAGCCGGGTCAATGTTCCCGCCGCATCGTTGGTGTGAAGCGTTGAAAAAACCAGCTGCCCCGTCAAGGACGCTTTGATCGCAATGTCAGCCGTTTCATTATCGCGGATCTCCCCGACCATGACGATATCGGGGCTCTGGCGCAGGATCGCCCGCAAGCCTTCGGCAAAGGTCAGCCCGATCTCCGGATGCGCTTGGATCTGTGTCAGGCCCTCGATCAAGTACTCCACAGGATCCTCGACGGTAATGATGTTGCGTTCAACCGTATTGAGCTCATTGATAATCGAATATAGGGTCGTTGACTTCCCGCTTCCGGTCGGGCCCGTGACCAAAATCATGCCGAACGGTTTTTTGATCGCCTCTTTGATGGTCTTGAGCGCTTTGTCCTCGAATCCAAGCCCGTTGAGCCCAACAGCCAGTTTGCTTTTATCGAGAACGCGCATGACCGTTTTCTGGCCGAACGTGGTCGGCAGAATCGAAACGCGGAAATCGACCTCCTTATTGTCGATCTTCAGCTTGAATCGCCCGTCTTGGGGAACCTGGTTCGTCGTGATATCCAGACGGGACATGATCTTGATGCGGACAATGACCGCATTCTGGTTCTCTTTGGGAATATTCAGAATATCATGCAAAATGCCGTCGATGCGGTAGCGCACGCGCATGCCGTCGATCTCGGGCTCGATATGGATATCCGACGCGCGCCGGCGCAGCGCCTCTTTCACGATCAAATTGATCATCCGGATGATCGGAGCTTTTTCACTGTCATCAACGGATCCGTCATCGCTTTCCTGCTGCGAGGTATCGGCAACTATTTCAAAGTCCTCAAGCTGAATGTCTTTGGTGATCTCATTGACGTTCATTTCCGTCTTGATGCCATAGAACGCGTCGATGGCTTTCGCGATCTCGGTATTGGTGCTCATGACCACGTCGATCTCTTTGCCGGTAATATTCTTGAGATCATCGATCAGGAAAATATTGAACGGATCGGACAGGGCGATCGTCAATGTATAATCGAGCATCGAAAGAGGAACAATCTTATACTGCCGGGCCGTGCGCTCATTGATGACTTCCTGGAGCGCTGGATCGATCTTGTATTTGCTCAGATTGATGAACGGGATGTTCAGCTCACGGACAAGGATCGCCATCAGGTCCTGCTCCTTGATATGCCCCGTCTCGATAAGCGCCTTGTCGAGCCCGATCTTTTTCTTTTTTTGCAATTCGAGGGCGTCGCTCATCTCTTTTTTCGTGAGCTTCTGCGCATCGATGAGCATTTTAAGAATTTTGTCTTTGATCGCTTTTGCCATAAATCGTCTTCACTGTTTTAAGGGTTATTCGGGCCTGCTTTCATCCGCCGCCGTGATCCTCATGACTTCTTCCAGGGTCGTCAACCCCTCGATAACTTTCGCGATCCCGTCTTCCCGCATCGTCTGCATCCCTTCCGCGCGGGCAGCCTCCTTCAGCTTGAATTCGCCGGCCCTGGCCAAGATCAACTCGCGGATCTTCGGGGACAAAATGAGGATTTCGGTTATGCCCACCCGCCCTTTGTACCCTGACCCAAGGCATTTTTTGCATCCTTTTCCGCGGAACAACTCGATCTTTTTCGCGTCTTTGGGAGCCGCTTTCCTTAAATTGAACTTCTCGACAATGGTCGGAGTCGCTTCATAGGGTTCTTTGCAGAACGTGCAAATCCGTCGGAGAAGCCTTTGGGCGACAATAGCGAGGACCGAAGAACAAATGAGAAACGGCTCCACGCCCATGTTCACCATGCGGACGACCGATCCTGCCGCCGTGGTCGTGTGAAGCGAACTTAGAACCAGGTGGCCGGTCAACGCCGCTTTCACAGCGATGTCCAGAGTCTCAGAATCGCGGATCTCGCCGATCATGATAATGTCCGGGTCCTGACGGAGAATGGACCGAAGGCTCACGGGAAATGTGAGGCCCATTGCCGGCTTGATATTGACCTGGCTCATCCCCTTCATCTGATATTCCACGGGATCTTCAACGGTAACAATATTCTTTTCCGGAGAATCGACATGCTTTAGAATGGAATACAGCGTGGTTGTTTTCCCGCTTCCCGTCGGCCCGCACGCCAGGATCATCCCGTGAGGCTGGCGGGCGCATTCCTTCAGGCGCTCAAGAGACTTCGGCTCGAATCCCAGCCGGTCGATATTCAAGAAAGACGCGTCCTGATCCAAGATTCTCAGAACGATCTTTTCCCCATAAGCGGTCGGCAAAACGTTGACGCGGAAATCAACCGCATGGTCGCCGGAAATAATGGTTTTGAACCGTCCGTCCTGAGGCAGGCGATGCTCAGAAATATCCAGACTAGAAATGACTTTAATGCGGGAAATGATGGGAAAATGCAGAACTTTCGTCATGCGGTCGATTTCGCGGACCACGCCATCGATGCGATAACGCACGCGCATGGTTTTTTCCAGCGGTTCGATAAAAACGTCGCTGGCTTTGGACAGAACCGCCTGCTGGATAATCGTGTCCGTGAGCTTGATGATGGGCGCCTCATCGGTCAATTCCTCGACGGCGCCCTTCCCTTCTTCCTGCGCGTCCTTGATGAGCTCCAAATCGCCCGTATCCTGAATATCCTTGATGATCTCATCGAAAGTTTCGGTGGGGTCCTTGGCTTCTTCTTTGAGCTTGTCTTCGCCGGGATAGTATTTCTCGATGGTTTGGGCAACATCGTTCGGGCGCCCGACAATCGGATTAATGATGTATCCGGTCAGAACTTTGATGTTATCGGCCACGAAAACGTTCAAGGGGTCCGCCATGGC